>PBWW01000035.1 GCA_002728275.1 Candidatus Heimdallarchaeota archaeon | reverse complement strand
TATGAAGAGATTGTAAGAGTATTAGGGAAATCTGGAAAATATTATTATGAAGTATTACAGGGGAAATCAACAAATAGTATTTTACCAAGGGGGCCGAGAAAATCAATAAGCAATTCGAAAACATTTCATGGGTCGCCGGGCGATGTAAATAGAAGTTTAGAAATATTTGATAAATTATTTGAGGAGAGCTACACCATTTTACTGAATGAGAAATTTAAAACCAAAACTGTTGGTGTGAGAATACGATATAATGGTTTTGAAACAATTACAAGAGCAGCAAGTATTGCACATTATGTAGATAATAAAGACGTGTTATATGATAAGGCGAGAGAATTAATATTGCCATATTTATCTGATAGAAGAGGTATAAGGTTGTTAGGTGTTGGGTTTTATAATCTAAAATCCTTAGAGAAAGATCAGTTAAAATTAGAAGATTTTTATGAGGAAAGTGAAAATATGAATTCTTATGAGTTACTTGATGAATTTATGTCTGAAAAAAATTATAATAAAAAGACTGAAGATGTGAAAATGAAAGATTTGAGTGATTTTGATTAAATTAATTATGGATGAATGATATTTGGATAGCTTTTTGATAATGAAATTTAAAGTTTTGATGCTGATAAAACGTATCTTAAATATTTTGATGGTATATGTGAGTTGAACAAGATGTCAAGACTTGCTATTGTATCAACTGAGGATTGTAAATCTAAAAGTTGTGGATTAGAGTGTATAAAATACTGTCCTGTAAATTTGACGGGATTAAACTGTATTGAGCTTGATGAGAAAAAAATAGCAAGAATAAATGAAAATCTTTGTAGAGGAAGTGGTTTATGTGTTAAAAAATGTCCATTCAATGCTATTGAAATTATTAATTTGCCAAAGGAATTGGATGGAGAGGTTACCCATAGATATGGAAAAAATTCATTTAAACTACATCGATTACCATTGCCAAGAAAAGGGCAAGTGTTAGGATTAGTCGGACAAAATGGTACAGGTAAAAGTACATCTGTAAAAGTATTATCTGGAGAAATAAAACCAAATTTGGGTGAATTAGATGATGTTCCCGAATGGGATGAAATAATAAAATATTATCGAGGGTCTTCATTACAAAATTATTTTAAATCTATAAAAGAAAATGGAATTGTTGTAGCTACGAAACCTCAAGCAGTTGATTTAATCCCCAAGGTTGCGAAGGGTGTTGTTTCAGATCTAATAAATAGTGTTGATGAAAGAGGTGTGGCCGAGGATTTGAAAATAGAGTTTTCTTTGGAGAAAGTTTGGGACAGAGAAATATCTGTATTATCTGGTGGGGAGTTACAGAGAGTAGCGATAGCTGCGACATTAGCAAAGGATGCCGATGCATATTTCATAGATGAACCTACATCATATCTTGATATTTCAGAAAGGATGAATATTGCGAAGAGAATTAGGGAGTTGGCCGTTGATAAGTTCGTAATAGTTGTAGAACATGATTTAGCAATATTAGACTATTTGAGTGATTTGGTCCAATTGTATTATGGTACTTCAAGTGCATATGGTGTTGTAACTCAACCTATGTCAGTTAGAGATGGGATAAATAATTTTCTTGAAGGCTACGTACCTTCTGAGAACATGCGTTTTAGATCTGAACCATTAAAATTTAACAGATCTGAATTGACAGATTATGTTGTGGATAGAAGATTTCCTTTGATTACATATGGAGAGATGGGGAAGGAATATGACACGTTTAGTATGAAAGTAAGACCTGGACAATTATATCCGGGAGATATTGTTGGAATAATTGGGCCAAATGGTATAGGTAAATCTACTTTTGTGAAGTTAGTGGCAGGGGTGATTGAACCATCGATTATTAAAGAGGAAATTGAGTTAAAGAGGAAGCGAATTGTTGAAGAAGAAGATGAAGAAAATGATAATATATTTCCTGAAGAAGGAGAAAAACTAGAATTAGTTTTGAGCTATAAACCACAATATTTGGATACTGAAAATGAATCAACTGTTCAAGAAGTATTACAAAATGTGAATTATAAAGTGGTAAGTTCCTCTTTTTATAAAACAGAGCTAATTGGACCATTAGGTTTAGAGAAATTAATGTCTCATAGAATATCTACATTGTCTGGTGGTGAACTGCAAAGAGTGGGAATAGCTACATGTTTAGCCAAAGAGGCAGATTTATACTTAATTGATGAACCATCTGCATTTATTTCTGCAGAAGATAGATTAATGGTTGCTAAAACAATTAGAAGAATGATAATGCATAGAAGGGCTGCGGCATTTGTAATAGAGCATGATTTGATGTTACAAAGTTATATCTCAGATAGAATTGTTCATTTTACAGGTGACCCGGGTGTTAGTGGAGAGGCTTCTGAACCACTATCTGTAAAGGATGGTATGAATTCATTTTTAAAAATACAAGGGGTAACTTTTAGAAGAGATCAATTAAGTGGAAGACCAAGGGTAAACAAACTTGATAGTAAATTAGACAAAGAGCAAAAATCATCTGGGGATTATTATTTGGGTTGAGAAAAAATATTAAGATATAATTGAGATTTTGTTCTAATTCTTATGAAATTACTTTTTGTAAAAATTTTGTATATGTTTTTGATGGCTTCATTTGAGAGTTCAATTAGAGAACAAGATATTAATGTGTCAAAGTAGTTAAGAAGTTCTAATTGATTTGTTTCACTTATGTTTATAATATTTTGTTGTAATAGATTTTCAAATATTTCTGGCAATTTTAAGAGAGTATATTCTAGATGTTTAATTAGTTGATTTTCATGTTCAAAAGATAAATTGGTGTCATTCTGTGGTTGAGAAAAAGAGTCAATTCTGATTTTTAGAAGGTCATGAGTGTCTAAACTTTGTAATGAAGTATTTTCTTTGTTTGTTTCTAATATAATTTCTTGAGTGATGGGCGTATCTAATTTGTTGAAGTTAAAAATTATATTTTTTAATTCAAATAGTAGATATTTTTTGATATTTGTTGATTTATTGTTAATAATTAGTTCATATGGTGATGTTTGAATAGATTTGTTTTGTATAGCTTTTTTTACTAAAGTTAATGATTTTTTAGCATCAGGTGTTAGAGGAATGTCAACATTAACTTCTGAACTGATATGTGATAATTGGTTGAATAATGTTCTTAATTTTTCTACTAAGTCTGAAAGGTGATTTTGATAATCTGAGATTTTATTGTGGGTTTGTTTGATGATATCTTTTGCATTTGAAAAATAAGAGTCTAAGTGATTTTCTATAAGCTCAAACCATCGATTTATTGTTTTTGTTTGTGTGATTAATCTTTCAAATTTAATTAATTCATTTTCTACTGTTAAAATTAATTGGTTTGTTTTAAAAATATCATCAATTTGATTAACTAATGAAGTTATATTTTCTTTAAGTTCATCAATTTCATTAATAGTAACATGGTTTTTTGATTTGTTTACTGTTTTTTCAATTGTATTTATTATTGATTTAACAGTGTAAATTGGATTATCTGATTGGATTTTATCGAGTGGTGTATAGATTTTATCTAAGTTATGAGATAGTGTGGGCCAGAAGTTTGATAAGTTTGGAGGTTGATCGATAAAATCTAAAAGTGTAAACAATAAATTCGTTATATCATTTTTTAATTCTGATATGAGATATAATTCGAAACATCTGATGATTATAGTTTTCCAAATATTTTTTGGGCCGATAATTAAATAATCTAAGTTAGAGGGGTTTTTGTATAACCAAAATTTTCTGTTTGAAAGAATTGAGGCAAGTTTGGAAATTATTTGGAAATTATTTTCCTTGAGAAATTGATCAATTAAATGATATCGAGGAAGATAGGCTAAAATGTTAAAAAATAGATAATGTGGGTTAATTTCGGTAAATAATGCAGCTGGAGGAACTTCTTCATATTCTGTATTTTTGAAAAGCAAAGATATGGTCTCTGAATTTATCTCTTCAATATTAAAGATCTCATTATCTAAATTATTAATAGAAATTACATCCCAAATTGAAAAAATATTGAAATCATAATTATTTGGGTCCAAATTGAATGGAATAGAGATTTTAGAGATTAACTCTATTGTTTGTATTCTAATTGCCGGTGATGTAGAGGATAGTGAGTCATATAAAAATACTAATTCTGGGGTTGGATTAATCCATGATGTATCCGAGTCTGATTTATTAGGAGTTTTATGATCTTTTTGTGAAATAAATGAAAAATGAGGTTGATGATGTGGTTTAGTAAATTGTAGGGTTGTTGGGGTTGTTGTATCTAAATATTCATTAAGAAATTTTAAATGTAGTTCTTGGTCTTCTTGGATGATTTTTAAAATGTCTATTTTTAATAGTAATGCTTTGTCTTTTTTGAAATACCAGTTCATAATTACCGTTAAAAATTCTATTCTAGACGAAAGTGGTATTTCTGATGACAGAAGATCTATAATTAAATGGTTTTCTTTATAATTTTTTAAAGAGTAGCAATCAGAGTTATTTAGAATTTTAACTACAAATTTAGGTATGTGATTTTCATCTCTACTTAATGATTTCAACAAAGCTTCCCTTATTTCGTCTGTCTCATTTTGAATATATAGAGTTGAGAGGAATTTTTGACTGGAAAGATGTATTTCATTATTTTCTATTAATCGTATCATTTTTCTTAATGAAGTTTCTTTCATTTTATTATAAGCAAATTTTATTAATTTTAATTGAAATTCTTTTGATTTTTCTTGAGATATGGTTTTCCATAGGTATTCACGATATTCTGGTATCCATTCATTTTGAGTTTCTTCTTGAAGAAGTTTTAATCCTGATTTTCGTGTTTCTAAATCATTACTCAATAATTTTTTAATGATTATTGGTGATTTTTCTTCAAGATTAGTCATTACTATTTCATATGATGTTTTATCCTTTAATTTATTTCATTTATGGTTCGGTAGAAGCGATAATAATTATTTATTGAAAGTCGAGTTAAGAGAATAAATTATAAGTACAATGAGATTTGATATAATATGGTTGAAGAATTTCTTTCAACTGATTTATAAAGGGCAGGTAGCTTAGCCGGGAGAGCGCAGGACTGAAGATCCTGAGGTCGTGGGTTCAAGTCCCATTCTGCCCATTTTTTATGATAACATTATGTTTACTTTGATATGATTACGTATGTCTTTGATAACTTTTAATTCTTCTTTGATATCAAATGTTTCATGCATTTCGTTTGCATTAATTACTGATAATAATTTTTCTAAGGTTTTAAGATAAGTTTCGAGTTTGTCGACAATTGTAGGAGAACGAGCTTCTAATCCGTAACTTAATACCCTTTGAATTAATGAATATTGATCAGCATGATTTGCTTGATATAATTTTTGTTGTTTTTTTGTCTTTAGAATTGAAGTTTGTTCTATAATTGAAGTTAACTCATTGAATAATCCTAAACTTGCATCGTTTGTTCGTGCTTGTTTATTTGCTATTGATGCATAGGTTGCCCAAAAATGTAAAGCAGAGTTATATTTATCTGTTTGAGTATATACTCTACCTGCAACCCAGAATATATGTTCTAATCTAATTGTAATAGCGTAGTTTTGACTATTCTGGTTTGTTTGTGCATATTGTTCTTTATATTGTGCTTGAGATTGTAAAGCACGAAGATGTGTCCATAGAACGGCAATATAAGTTTCGAAAATATTCAATTCTTTTTTATTTGATGGGATGTTCCAAAATTGTCTTGATTTTTCTTTCATAGATTTTTCAAGGGATTGGAATACCTTTCTAACCATTTTTGGAGTTGAGGTTTCTATTCTACTATATGATTGGTAACTTATGAGTAATAAATCCAAAAATTGTTTTGAGATTTTTCCTGATGAAGACAATAACTCCATATGTTTTTTCAGAATAGGGAGTTTAGTCGTATCTGGTTGAGGGAACATTATTAGCATTTCTAAAGAAAGTAAAGGNTCAATCATCTCAAATGTGAATGTGTATTTCTTTTGGTTTGAGAGAAATCGGTTTAATTCAAATATGAAGCCATATAAAACNTTTAATTTTCCATGTAATTCATTAAAAGTAAATTCCTTTTCTTCACCATTTAAATCAAAAATTCTTGTTTTTGGATTTTCTTCTTTGTTTTTGAAAGTATTCGCTTTTATTTGGTTTACAATTTCAGGTATGTAAAGTTCAAATAGTGAGTTTGAGAAGACTTCATCTTTTTCTTTTAAGATTGTTTTAAACTCATCTTCGGTTTTTGCTTTTATTGATTTCATTAGTGGNGTNATGAATCCTTGGTTGAGTGTTTCTGTACATAGTATAAGTAATTCATCAAGTCTTTTTTGAGTTAATGGGGTGAACCATTCTTGACCTTGTTTTTTTCTTGATAATAGTGGGGAGAGAACTTCTTCAGACATTAATTTTGGAAGAAGTGTTTTTGAGTTTATTTTATTTTCTTCATTATCTACGAGGTTTCTGAAATCTTGAACTAATTTTAAGATCGGAATAAACATAGTTGCGTTTTCACCCTCTAATATACCTGGTCCGGGTTCTTCTCCAGATCTTAATCTATTCATTCTCATAGTTTCAATTGCAAACATGAGTTGACCTAATTGGGTATCTCGGACTGCTGTAAAAATATGCATTGGGATTTTAAATTTAGTAATTATTTCTGAAAACCATTCATCTCTTGTTTGGCTGAATATTCTTAATGGGTTTGGGTATTTTGTGAGGTCTACCACTAAAATCTACNAATTATTAATCTTAATAAATTATAAGAATGATATCATTATATATTCTAATAAACATTTCAAATATTACGTTTAGATATTAGAAACAATCATTTACCATTTAAATTAGTATATGGATAATAGTATTAGTTTATGTCATCTCAAACCGCATCTGTATTAACATGGGGGTGCACTCATAATCAAAAAGATAGTCAATTAATAGAACAACAATTGATTGTGGGTGGGTATCAAATCGGTGATAGAGAGAATTATAATAAATCAGATGTTGTAATTATTAATACTTGTACTGTTAAAACACCAACTGAAAATAAGATAACATTTGTTCTNGATGACTTACAAAAAACAAAGAAAAANGTGGTTGTAGCAGGATGTCTTTCACAAGCAGAGCCAGAGATGATAAAAGAAAAATATCCAAATTTCATAGTTTTAGGAGTTAATGCATCTGATAAAATATTAGGAGTTTTGGGGGCTGAAGATCCTTTGTCAAGACTAATTCCATTAGAAAGTATGTCAGAAAAAAGAGGGATTAAAGATAATAAATTAGATTGGATTGAAAAACCACTTCTAGATTCTACACAGTGGAATGAAAAATTAAATATTATACAAATTAATGAGGGGTGTTTAAATTACTGTACTTTCTGTGCTACTAAAAAAGCCAGAGGGCATTTAAGATCCTATCAAAAAGAAAGTATAATCAGTGCAATTAGAAAAACACCAACACCTGAAGTTTGGTTAACAAGTCAAGATACTGCATGTTGGGGATTTGATATTAATGATGATTTATCGAATTTGTTGAATGAGATTGATAAGATTAATAGAAAATTTATAGTTAGAGTTGGGATGGGGAATCCTAATAATTTAATCAAAATTGTAGATAAAGTTATAGAGTCGTTCAAATCTGAAAAAATATATAAATTCCTGCATTTACCTGTTCAAGTTGGAAATAACAGAATTTTAGAAAATATGAGAAGAGGGTACACTGTGGAAGAGTATGAATTGATTGTGGAAAAATTTAGAAAGGAATTCCCTGAAATGACATTGGCGACAGATATTATATGTGGCTATCCTACAGAAACAGAAGATGAGTTTGAGCAGACCATTCAAACAATATTGAAAACCAGACCTAGTATTACAAATATCTCAAGGTATTGGGAAAGAACTGGAACTGTAGCTGCTGAAATGGAGCAACTACCATTTGGAGTAAGGAAACAGAGATCTGGTAGGTTAGCAAAAATATGCAAGGAATTACAAATGGAAGATAATCAAAAATGGATTGGTTGGGAAGGGGAAATTTATTTGGCCGAGATGGGAGCAAAAGGCGGAATACAAGCAAGAAATTTTGCATATAAACCAATAATTGTTGAAGGGGATGAGAGAGATTTAGGAAAATTCATCAAAGCNAGAATTGTTGAGGCAAAAGGCACATACTTTTTAGGAGAAATTATAGAATAAAATATTTAGAACATTGTGAATATAAAGACAAACATAATAATACCCTAGTTATTTGAAATATGTCAAGACTTGGCGAGATACTCAAGTCTGGCCCAAGAGGCATGCCTTGAAAGCATGTGTGCCATCGCACGCGGGGGTTCAAATCCCCCTCTCGCCACTTTTCATAGTTGAAGAGNGGGCCAAAGAAGACTTGTGAATATTTTGTTTTGACACCAAAAACTTTGTATTTACTTTGTAAGAAGTAGGTATGATTGACGAGAGCTTGTAGCTCAGCTGGAAGAGCGCTGGCCTTCTAAGCCAGAGGTCGAGGGTTCAAATCCCTCCAAGCTCGTTTTTTATCTAATTTTTTGTATGAAGTTCTACATAAAATTTTCAATTATAAAATATGAAGACTGAATTGTTATAAACGCATGAGTAAACTTGTGATTAAGAAGAGTTGAAGCTTGATATGGTAAATCAAAAAATTGANAGATTTAGTATGCGTTGGGGAGGATTTGCTGGGGATGGTTTACAATCAACNGGAATATTACTTCAAAAATATTTNAATTCTTTGGGATATTATGTGCAAGGNTTNCCCGGTACACAAAGTACTATAAGAGGGGGGCATGTTTGGCAACANGTTGAAATTTCATCAAGTATGATGCATAGCCATGANCGTAAGTTAAATTTGATAGTGGCTTTAAATGAGCAAACTCTTGAGGTTCATTGTAGAGATTTGAAAGATGATGGTATAATATTATATAACTCTACTAAAATAAAGGAAGATAAATTAGAAGAATATAATAATTTCAGAATAATTCCATTGGCGATGAGTGAAATTGCTAGAAGTGTTGATTTACAAACATCAGTACTAGCAAATACTGTGGCAGTTGGTGCTGTTTTAGCCATATTAAATTTGGATTTAGAAAGTTATGAGAAAGTTTTAGAGAAAAGGTTTGGAAATCGAGAAAATATATTGGCAATGAATAAAGCCGCACTTTTACAAGGATATGATGTGGTTGGAAAGAATGGGAGTTTATTTGATTTAGAGAATGTAAAGAAAAGTGAAAGGTTTGTAGCTAGTGGAAATGAAATGATAGCCTTGGGTGCAGCATGTAGTGGTTTGAAATTTTTAGCTCAATATCCAATAACTCCTGCATCATCAATTTTAACATATTTATCAAAAAGAGCGGATAAATATGGTGTAGTGGTAAGACAAGCAGAGGATGAATTAGCAGCGATAAATATGGTTATAGGAGCCAGTTATGCNGGAGCAAGGGCTATGACTGCAAGTTCTGGGCCCGGTATATCATTAATGGCCGAGTCATTTGGTTATGCAAGTATGACAGAGACCCCAATTGTAGTTGTAAATTCAATGAGAGGTGGACCTTCCACGGGCATTCCTACTAAAATGGAACAAGCAGATCTTAATTCTATGATACATTTATCTCATGGTGAAGCTCCAAGAATAATACTTGCTCCAAGAAATATACGTGAAGCTTTTGATATAACTGTAAGAGCATTTAATCTTGCAGATATATATCAAATTCCAGTCATTATTTTATCAGATTTTTCATTAAGTGAAAGGACGGAAAATTTGGAACCTTTTGATTTGAGTGTAAAAGTAGAGAGAGGGAAAATTTGGAAAGAACCAACTGATGAATATCCTACGTTTGCAAGATATAAAGATACTGAAGATGGTATTGCCCCAAGAGCATTCCCGGGAACTAAAGACGCTCAATATATCTTAGTAGGGGCTGAACATGATGAAGAGTCACATTCTCTTTCTGGAAATAGATGTGGATTGCCAGAGTCATGGGAAGTAAGGGATAAAATGATTANGAGGAGATATCGTAAATTTGAATTAATTAAAAAGGAGTTAAATGGNCCAGACATATATGGTGATTTCAATGAATTTACCTTAATNTGTTGGGGNAGTATTGAGGGGGCGGTAAGAGAAGCNGCTGACAGATTAAATGAAAGTGGTGAAAAATTTAATGTTGTTTCATTTGCAGATATATATCCATTATCAGTTGATAAAATAATTCCAGTGTTAGAAAAAGTTCAAAAATCAATTATGATCGAAGTAAATTATACCGGACAATTTGAAAATTTATTGAAATTAGAATGTAATTGGGAGATTGATTATAGAATACATCCTCTAAGCGGTGAAACGCCTACATCAAGTAGTTTAATTCCAGAGATTTTGAAGGTAATAGGTATGGAGGGAGATGAGTTATGAGTGGAAGATTATTTAAAGCAAATAATAAACCGAATTGGTGCCCTGGNTGTGGTGATTATGGATTATTATCTGCGACGACAAAGGCATTGGGTAATTTAGGAGAGAAACCACATGAAACAGTAATTGTTTCTGGAATTGGTTGTTCAAGTTCATTCCCACATTGGACCACGGCCTATGGTATACATATGGTTCATGGAAGAGCACTTCCTGCGGCCATGGGGGTTAATATGGTTAACCCTAAATTAAAAATGGTTGTTGTGGGAGGAGATGGGGACGGTTATGGGATAGGTGTGGGTCATTTCGTTCATGCTTCNAGAAGAAATTTGAATATGACTTATATGGTTATGAATAACCAAATATATGGATTGACCTTGGGTCAATCTTCTCCATCATCACAAACAGGACATGTAACATTAACAACTCCGGAGGGTGTAGATGAAAGGCCAGTTAATCCTATTAATTTGAGCTTAGCTGCAGGAGCTACTTTTGTTGCTAGAGCATTTACTGGAGATAGTAAACATCTATTAATGATTATTGAAAAAGCATTGCAACATGATGGTTTTGCCTTTATCGATGTATTAAGTCCATGTGTCACATTTAACAAATTAAATACCTATGATTGGTTTAGAGAAAGGGTGTATAAATTAGAAGAAGGGGACCACGATACATCAAATATCTCATTGGCTTTTGAGAAAGGTTTGGAATGGGGTAGTAAAATACCTATTGGGATTTTTTACCAAGGAAGTTATCCTACTTTGGACAAAACTGATGTTGTTGTTTCAAATAANATCCCTGTTGATGAAAAGTTAGGTATTGATAGTTTCAAAGTATCCAAAGAAGAAATATTTAATGAATTTAGATGAGCTTATTGAGTAGATGATGGTTCTGATGGAACAAGGTAATCATATAGAAAGGGCATAACAAATGGGGCCACACCAATTACATTCATAAGCATTCCAATTGTAATTACAATGGGGGCGGTTGCTTCTTGTCCTCTTATTCCTGCACCTATTATTGCAAACCCCATCATTGCAAAAAGGGTTGCGAAGAAACCTTTAGTGAAAAAGTCCATTCCAAATGTTTTCAATTCTCTTTTCTTTTTTGCCATTATAGCTATTTTAGATTGTTTTCTTTTTTAAATTTTTGCTGTAAACATGAGATAAGTAATGTTATACAAAATTAATTGAATGAATTTGAGATAGATTTGTTCTCTAATTTTAAAAATGTGTGAGTTAATTAAATTATAAGTAGATTAAATGTTCATAAATGAATTGAAGAAAGAGTTAGTTTTGAAGGCTCATGATATTTTAGCTGAAGAAGATTTAATTCTACTTGGAGCAGGGACGACTGTTGAAGCGTTCATTAGATATTCGAAAAATAAAAAAAAGTTTACTGCTTCTTCTAATAAAATAAGTGCTGAAATTAAAAAATTTGGACATAATGAGATTGAACTTGATACTATTGAAAGAGGAAAATATGTATGCATTGATGGGGCAGATCAAATAATTAGAGGAAATTTAATTATAAAAGGGCGTGGAGGTGCAATATACAAAGAGAGAAAAACTTGGGCACANGCAAGAAAAATTGTTGTTTTAATAACTGAAGACAAAATATCTGATGTTTTATCTGTTGAGTTACCAATTTTAATACTACCAGAATATCAAGATGAGATAATTAAGACTTTGAATTTTAATAAAGATATTATTAAATTTGANTTGAGAAAAAATGAGAATGGAGAATTAATCTATACTGATGAAAAAATGAATATCATTGATTTAATAATAGACCAAAANTCAGTAATTACAAGTTTGGAGAAAGAGGTATTAAAAATTGAAGGNGTTGAGGAAATAGGNATATTTCATATTGAGAATTATGAAGATATNGACATTTACTATTCTGGGTTGAATGGTGTTAAAAAATTATGATTATATTGATTTTACAGTTAGAGGGGTGTCTGCTGAGTCTAAGAATTGTTCCAATCTCTTTGTGGTGATTTTGTTTCGGGAAAGTTTAACATCTCCTTTTTTGTCAGTTGTTGCACTCATGATAACTTGTGGGCCGATCATTAATTGTACTTCTTGNTTCATGAATTCTGAACCTAATCGAATTATGATGAATTTTTTATTTTCAATGATCTCGACGTTTTTTCCATTATATTCAAGATCTTTATCGACTGCTAAAAAATTCAAGAATTTACCTGTATTTTTTTCGATTTGACGTATTACTGTTCTTCTTTTTTCATAAAGGTGTTTTATGGCCCATTCAGGCATATAAACATTGATTGTATTGTTATTTGATGTTTCAATATGTGCATCGTTGATATCAAAATCATCAATGGAGTATGAAAGATCTTTCAGAATTTTTCCTAATGAATAATTGGGTTTANTTGATTTTATNGGCTTATGTTTTCTTTTGTTTTTTTTATTTTTGTTTAACGGAATTATGACAACTTGNTCTCCAAAAGAGAAAATCTCGAAAAGAGGTGCTCCATCTAAGAAATCTTTAACTACGATTACAGGTCTTGCTAATGACTCGTCTCTGAAACCTGTTGGGGTTTTAACCATCATTTTTAATGATAAAACATCTTCAACCTCTCCATTTTTAATGAAGACCACNGTATCTATGACACTTGGAATTAAACCTAATTCAATTCGGTTTACAAATCTTTGAATTGAGTCTATTGGTTGTGTTGCGTGAATTACACCAATCATACCTACACCAGCTAGACGCATATCTGTGTATACTGCGAAATCATCATTTTTTCTGATTTCATCAAAAATAACGTAATCCGGTCTCATCAGTAATAATACATCTCCGACTTTTTCGATATCATCTTGCAACATTGTAAATTGTGTAATTCGATCATCAAGTTGGAGGTCTCTTGGTTTTTCTATTGTTTTGATTATTTTATTTTTGTCTGCAAAAAAAGTAGTAAGTGCTGCAGCAAATGTTGATTTTCCATGTCCGGGGGCACCGGCAATTAAGATACCTTCTGCTCTTTCTTCAAGACGGTTGATTAAAATTTGTGGAAGTTGATANTTTGATATTTGTCTTTGAGTAGTAGGTTTGACAATAGTAATTTCATGTGCGTCTGAAAATGGAGGATAGGTAATTACAATTCTGAAATTATTTAATTGAATCACTTGAACATCTTCATTATCTTCTTCAAGGAATGCATTATCTTGTTCTGAGAGTTGGGATAGGATGTCATCTGCTANATCTAAAATTTTATCTTTTGTTAAAATTGTAGTATTAATTTCTTCTAACTTCCAATTTCCAGGAGATCCGTGTTTTGCCATTGGAACTAAATTTTCTCTAAGATGAACTGACATTGTATTATTAAAAGTAGAAAATAAATCATCTAATTGTTCCATTATAGTGGATAAATTTAGTTAGATGTAAATTAACCGATGAGAACATAGGTAAATAAGAATATGAATTGGATTTTTTAAAATAAGACATCAATAATGGCCAATACTAAGGCAATAAACATGTTGGGGAGTANNTAATTTTTGAAATTTTTTGCNGTTTCATAGTTTGGATNTTTGATAAGAGGAATNCCNGTTTGTATNATGAGAATNATGAATGCAATTACNGCTATAATGAAAATTAATCCAAATGTTTGGTTNATCATAGGTATTATNCATAATAAAAGGGCCAAGGTAACAAAAANAACNACAAAATATGANGCCACTTTTTTTCCATGAACAACNGCTATTGTNCTTACACCNTATGTTTTATCTCCTTCAATATCCATTATTCCTTTGGAGATTTCTCTTGAAGTGTTTAGAAGAGCTGAAACTAGAAATAAATAAATAGATGGGGTCCAATCTGATATTGGAGAGAAATTATCCCACCCTGATGAAACTACATCACCATATAGAAATGCTGAAGTTGCGGTGAAACCTACTGTGAGATTTCCTAAGAAACCTGTTTTTTTGAGATATGAATTATATAGTAAAGATAATACCAATGTTATTGCCATAATTACAACTGCCTCTATTCCTAACCAAATGCCTGACAAAGTGCCGATTAAAAATAGAACCCAAGAATAAATTTTTGCTTGCGCTGTTGTAATTCTTCCTGAAGGAATAGGTCTGTCTGGAGCATTAATTATGTCTATGTCTAAATCGATTATGTCGTTATGAATCATAGCAATTCCAGTATAAGAAATTGGGACTACGGCTGCGAGTAAATATTTCCACCAGATAAATTGTGGATCTGAAAACCAAATTCCAGCCATTACCATGGCAAAAACCATGAAAGCGTTTGCTGGTCTGATAATTTTTATGTAGTCAGAAATTACCACACTCTAAATTAGNGTTATTAATATTTTAACTTACTTTTTTCTTTAGGAGGATTAGTTAAATTAGAGAACAGAATATTTGTTTATTTATTTGAAAAAAAATGATTGTATATTTTATACTACGATAATTATTAAAAATGTTTTAACGANTAGGTGATATCAACATTGGTGATTTATNATGAAAAGAGGTTATGAAAAAACAATGGCTACTGGTGCTGGAACGCAAAATAAAGATTGGTGGCCAAAACAATTGAATTTAGACATATTAAGACAACATGATATTAAATCTAACCCGTTAGTAGGGNTTGATTACAAAAAAGAAGTTATGAAATTAGATTATGAAGGGGTAAAAAATGATGTGAAAGAAGTTATGAAAAATAGTCAGGATTGGTGGCCTGCCGATTATGGACATTATGGACCATTTTTTATTAGATTAACATGGCATGCTGCTGGAACTTATCGTCTTGGTGATGGACGAGGGGGAGGGGGTACCGGTGCTCAAAGGTTTGCTCCATTAAATTCTTGGCCAGACAATGGAAATTTAGATAAGGCTAGAAGATTATTGTGGCCAATTAAACAAAAATATGGAAACAAATTAAGTTGGGCAGATCTATTAATTGTGGCTGGAAATGTTGCAATCGAAGATATGGGTGGTCCAACACATGGTGTTGCTCTTGGTAGAGAGGATATTTGGCATCCTGAGAAAGACATATATTGGGGAAGTGAAGATGAATGGTTAGCTGATAATAGATATGGTAAAACCAGACAAGATCTTGAAAACCCATTAGCTGCAGTTCAAATGGGGTTAATTTATGTGAACCCCGAGGGACCAAATGCCAATCCCGATCCATTGATGTCCGCACAAGATGTGAGAGAAACTTTTGCTAGAATGGGTATGAATGATGTTGAAACTTTTGCATTAACTGCGGGTGGACATACTTTTGGAAAAGCACATGGAAATGGTCGAGAAGAAAAACTAGGGCCCCAACCAGAAGGTGCGCCTTTGGAGAAACAAGGTTTGGGATGGGAAAGTGAAAATAATTCTGGAGTAGGAGTAGATACAGTTACAAGTGGGCTTGAGGGACCTTGGACAACCAATCCTATAAAGTGGGATATGGGGTATCTAAAAATGTTATATGAAAATGAATGGGAACTTACTAAGAGTCCTGCAGGAAAACATATTTGGCATCCTAAAAATTTAGCTGAAGAATTTATGGCNCCTGAAGTNGATGGNAGTGGTAAAAAGGTAATGCCAATGATGACTACTGCNGATATGGCTTTAAAGATGGANCCNGAATATCGAAAAATTGGTGANGGNTTNATGAATGANCCTGANGGGTTTGCAGAGGCTTTTGCTAAAGCTTGGTTTAAATTGTTACACAGAGATATGGGACCAAAGTCAAATTATGTNACTGGTGATTATAAGGACGNAGACTATGCATGGCAAAACCCAGTNCCNGANGGAAGAAAACTTAGTGAAAATGAGGTTTCAAAAATAAAAAATGATNTCAAAAGTTCAGATATATCAATCATTGAAATGATTGAAACTGCATGGGCCAGTGCATCTACATTTAGATATTCAGATATGAAGGGTGGTGCAAATGGTGCTAGAATAAGATTAGCCCCACAAAAAGATTGGGAAGTAAATAGGCCTGACGAATTGATGAGAGTCTTGAATATCTATGAAGGGATAGCAGAAAAAAATGGTGCAAGTATTGCTGATGTAATCGTGATTTCTGGAGCATTAGGATTAGAAATGGCCGGAGATATCCAAGTTGAGGTAACAACGGGACGAGGAGATGCTTCTCAAGATATGACAGATGTTGAAGGGTTCGAATATATGGAACCAAGAGCAGATGGATTTAGAAATTATATGGAAAAAGAATTTGCAGTCACATCTGAAGAGCTAATGTTAGATAGGGCCCAATTATTAGGATTAACACCCACTGAAATGACAGTTTTAGTTGGGGGGTTGAGAGCATTAGGTATTTCACACTCTGGTGACGGAGTATGGAATGATGAGCCAAAATTAGATAATAGTTGGTTTAAAACATTACTTGATATGTCTGTTGAGTGGAAGGAGACTGGATATAATAGTTATGAGGCTCACGGTAGAAACTCTGGAGAGTTTGTGAGAACTGCTAGTAGAACTGATTTGGTTTTTGGATCAAATTCTGAATTGAGAGCTATTGTTGAAGTTTATGCTCAAGATGATAATCTTGATAGATTTAGAAATGATTTTGTAAAAACTTGGAATAAGATTATGAACGCAGATAGATTTGATCTAAACTAAAAAAATCATTTATGAAAATCAGTCCATAATTTTTCCCAATCCCAATTAGATAGTTTTGGGTTATCAATTTTATTAGGGTTTAACTCGTTTACCTTGAGATAGGATACATCTCCAGAAGAGTCAACTAACCCTAAAACTAACTCCTTTTTAGAATTATATGATAAGGTAACTAAATCATCTAATTCGTGTAGGTTAATTGATGTACCTTCTTGTAAAGGAGTGACATAAAATTTAGCAGTATCTTTTTTTGGAATAGAACCACGAGTATATAGTCTAAAGAAAAATGAACTTCCTTTTCCTTGATTGACAATATAACCTCGGTTTCGTAAATCTTTG
>PBWW01000034.1 GCA_002728275.1 Candidatus Heimdallarchaeota archaeon | reverse complement strand
CGCATAACAATTGGAAATAAACATATATATAAATACTTCGGGGAGTATAATTTTTATATAAAATTTTGCTTAGTTTCAAATAAAACGAATTACAGAAATTCAAGCCATAATTGTACGTATATAAGTATAATTATACGATATTCGTAAAATATTATTTTTATATATTAATATATCGTATTTTTTAAATCGCTATATATAAATTTATTGTTTTATTTTAATTTAGTGCATTTATATATAAATAAGATAGATATTTAGTGGTATATATACTGTATTCATAAATATTTGTCCACATATGAATATTTCAAATAAAACCTTTTTAAAAATTAAAGGAATAAAGATAATTATGTCTGCAGAAGAAGGAACAATCAGAGTTCGATTACCAGAAGAAGGTGAAGTTTTAGGCCAAGTTATCCAAATGTTAGGAAATAGAATTTTATCTGTTAGGTGTACCGATGGTTACACAAGAAAAATTCGTATTAGTGGAAAACATAGACGTAGAATGTGGGTAAATTTGGGTGATGTCATAACTTTATTACCTGATTATGGAATGGATGAACAAAATTGGGGAACTATGACTCATAGATATAAGGCAAAAGGATCTAAATTATTATACCAACGTAAACTAATNCCNGAAGAATATTTATTATNAATTCTTTANATACTCTACATGTTTCATATGNTGCATAGGAANTAATTNCATANAAATNAAAGATTATNNAATAAATTNAATTTGTATNTTATAAAATANAAATNANATANTTAACTAAATTAGANGTTNATGAACGAATAATTAGTTTTTAATTATTNTTTTCTAAACNNCTTCATCATTTCCAATAGAATTATAAGTAACAGTTGAAACAGTAGTTACATAGGCTTATGGATGAACTTGATGCANTCTTTGAAAATTTTGTAAATTCTACAAATTCTGTCTTCAAAGACCGTGATAAATTAAGAGCAACTTATATTCCTGGTTCTTTACCCCACCGAGATCGTGAAATATTAACATTAGCTAGGATATTGGGGCCAATCATGACTGGTGCTTTACCTAGTAATGCGTTTTTGTATGGGAAACCTGGCAGTGGTAAAACTGCAACTGCAAAATTAGTTCTTAATAAATTAATGAATAAAGTAAAAGAATATGATATTAAATTTAAATTTGCATATATTAATTGTAATGAGGTTGATACTGATTATCGAACCTATATATCTTTGTGTACNAAAATTGGTCTAAACGTTCCACCAACTGGTTTACCGGGAGATGAAATTTTTCGTAGGTTTAAAGAAGGAATAGATGATCAAAAATTATTTTTAGTTATAATATTAGATGAAATTGATTTATTATTGAAAAAATCTAACAAAGCATTGTATGACTTAACTCGTATAAATTCTGAATTATTACATGCTAAAATATCNATCATTGGAATTACCAACAATGTGAATTTCAAAGATAGTATTTCTGCAAGAGTCAGATCTACTTTAACTGAGCAGGAAATTGTTTTTGCACCTTATAATGCAAACCAATTGCAAGACATATTAAGAGAACGANCATTTGAAGGNTTTGAAGATAATGTTGTGGAAGATGCTACCATTAAAAAAGTTGCTGCGATGGCTGCTTCTGAACATGGGGATGCAAGGAGGGCCTTAGATTTATTAAGAGTNGCAGGAGAAGTTGCTGAAAATTCAAATNCTGATAAAGTNATGATTTATCATGTTGACAAAGCTAGTTCAATTATTGAGGTAGATACCATAAAGGAAGTAGTTTTAACATTACCAACTCACAATAAAATTGTACTTCTTTCNATTTTACTTTTGAGTAATAATCTTAGAAGTGGTGAATTTATTTCTACAGGTGATGTATTTGATACTTATGTAAAATTATGTAAACAAATAGGATATCAAGATTTAACTCAAAGAAGAGTAGGTGATTTAATAAATGAATTAGATGTGTTAGGAATGATCAGAGCAAATGTTGTCAGTAAAGGTAGATATGGTCGTACNAGAGTAATTAATATTGATAGTAATCCTCATGAAATATTTGATGTATTAAGAACAGATGGAATAGTGAAAGAGATAGTAAATAATTTAGGTGAAGAAAGATTCATTTCATATGTGTGATCGCATTTAATAATTCAATATCTATACTCAATCTTTAAAAATTTATTAATTTTAAAAAAATATGGATTTTCATTATTTCACATTTTTAGTCGATAATGCGCCTCTTAAAAAAAGGGACNAATTTTTAGAAAATCCAAATATCGTTTCNATCTTTGATTTAGATAAAATAATATGTATNAAACAAATTGAAGTCGCAGTTTTTCGTACCAATAGGTCTATTAAAAATAAAACTAACATTGGTCAAAAATGGGGTATTGAATTTATCCTTCACCTAACTGCAAAACATCAAATCAAAGAGGCATTGAAATTAGTAGGCATTTCAGAAACCACAAAACGTATCGGGATCATCCAAAATATAGATATACCTATCAATANNAATTTNNTAACNGGTTTTAANATAAATGTANCAAATAATAAAAACTATCATTTATATCAATTGAATACTTCTAATCCATGTCAAGAAATTATATCTAAAGGTGTTCGTTTAATCGCTGATCATGAATAATATCAGAATATATAATTAAACTCTTTTCTATTACTCCACCATATATTAAATTTGGTAAATAANGAGATTTGGTTTCTATTTATTAATTCTATTGTCTGGTCTACAAAACTCACATATTCTAATTCTTTAATGTGTATTTTTCTTTCACCCTCAGAGTCTNTAAACTGGATNGTATCTTCATTTACCTCTAATATTTTCCCTGCTAAGCTTACATCAAAATTTTCTTTAGTNTAGAGTAAGATATTTTTTCCTTGTAGATAATNCAGTAAACTTTTTTGTTTTTCCTTTTTGTCATGTCTTATATCAAATCCTAACGGAGAGAATGAAAATATTAAATCAGAAAGTTTCATTTTTTTCTCATCTAAAGTAATTTCTCCTTCTAGTAAATTATTACCAAATTTAATATCATTTAATTTTACTAATTTAGTCACCCCATTTTCATAGTAGAGGACTTCCTTTGAAATTAAATTTGTAATGAATGAAACAGATTTGCCTAACAGTTTTATAGGAATATTTTGTTTTTTATCATGATTTTTTATGATTATATTTAGTCCTTCATTATTGTCAAACTCTAACAATTTGACAACATCTCCATTTTTTAATATATATTGCTCATTCTCATCAAAATTTTTTATGATGGTACGAGCTAAATTAAATTCTACTCCATTAATTACTCCATGTAATGGTGAAGTNGCATTATTACTTAATATAATTCTCTCAAAGTTACCTACTTCACATTTTTCTTCAATAGCATCAAAAGCAATTACTTTAGTTCCNATGTACTCGTCATAAACTTCTCTCCANGAATTGAATTGCATAATACTCTCTAATGCTTTTTCCTCATAATCTTGATTATAAGACTCATCAATTATATTTTTGAATTTATTATGTATTGAATTTAATTTTTTAACCGCTTTTTTTCGAAAACCGAATCCTAATAATCTATAAGATAAAAATGCACCTTTAATTGGATTCATTTCCTCATCTATCATGGATGATATCCTGTATGAAGTTCGTGGATGAGACTGAAATACATTNGCAAATGCACTCCTTCTTGTAGGCTTTAGAATCTCACCATACAAACCTTTAGCTGCCTTAGCAGTAAAACGTTTTTTCTCTTCCAATGAATATTTCCTATCTGTCAATAAATTAACTGAAATTCCAAAATCAGATGCGACTCCATTGTAAAAACCTTCTAATCGAAATAATGCCTTAGATAATTCATTCCCATATCCCGCTTCTAAAGTACACTTATCNGCATGNCCCTCTAACATTCTAACAAATAACAATATTATAATTGTCAATCCATAGCTAATGATGTAATACCCAACAAAAGTAACATTAGATGCTGCAGTATCAGGTGTAAAAGTATAGTCTAATGTTGTAGCCGGTAATTCAAAAGCTTTTTTGATAATTAATTCCGCAATACTCAATCCTAATAAAATTAATACATGATGATTCGCAGCATGAGCTAATTCATGTCCAATTATACCTTTTATATCATCATCAGTNAAATCTTCAATATCATTAGAAATAAAAGCTACTCTTTTATCAAACCAAGGCCCATATGCAAATGCATTTAATATTGGTGCTCTTACATAACCCACTTTTACTTTCTCTTTAATACCCATATGCTTTGCAACAAGATCAACCTTTGCTAAGATTTTTTCATCTGTTATTTCTTTTACTCCCAATAATTTTGTTAATAGCCAACCTGAAATAAAATACATCAATACCATTACAATTACTAAAGCTTCAAATGTTCCAAAATCTGCAAATAAGATGTTTTTTCTCCATGCAACATCTAAATTTAAATAATTATAAGATAGTAAAAGTCCATTTGCATCTCTAGGAAAAGTCTGTGCAATNAATACATATACTATCCCAAATAAAAATAAATATACAATCTGAGGNGATGAAAACTTAGATACGAGAATAAATTTTTTACCAAAAAAATAAAATGATATCCCTAAAAAAACAAAAAATGCTGAATTTACNGATGTAGCAAAAATAAAATCATTNGTGTTTTCCTCGTTAATGAAATTGTCATAAATAAATTGCCCAAATCTTCCTNATAAAATCACAAGATATGTNGCACAACTTGCAGCCATTAATTTTCCCCAAACAGGAGTATCCCACATTTTCTTTGTTTCTACAACTAAATAAATTGATAATCCGAATAATATTCCTAATACTAAATCTCTACTGATTACTGTTATTAAACCTGCAAATAAAAACATTAACCAAAATATTAGATTATCTGATCTACTTTCAAATTTCGAATAAACTCTATATTCTGAAATAGTAAGAAGTAAACCTAAAATTGTCATGAAAATACCTATCCCCAATTCATAATTGGTTGAAATCCATGTAACAAATTCAAGAATATAATCTAACATAGTTGAGCTATAATTTAATAATATATTTTAGTACTTATTGTNTAATTTATTTTGACAAATTTAGTTATTTAATTCAAGTTACAATATTTTATACTTAATTTTCATTTTACCCTTTCAAATAGAATAACTTATAATTATTGTTTTTTTTTCACATTATAGATATTAACATGGTAATGATTGGAAATTTTGAAGTACATACCGATTATTTATACCTAAATACAATTGTTTGGGTAAATAGGATCTCTGACTCTGAATTATTAATAGGTATCACTGATTATGGTCAACAAACACTCAAAGACATTACTTCCGTCCAATTACCTTCTAAAGGAGAAAGATATACTTCTGACTCCTCAATGATTATGATTGAAACTATATCACAAGAATATGAATTAAACTCTCCTGCTTCATGTTCAGTTCTCGAAATTAATTTAGATGCATCAANTTCACCAGATTTAATCAATGAACGCCCATATGAAACATGGTTAGCAAGGTTAGAAGTATTAGATATGGGTGACTTAGATAATTTAATGGATGCTGANTCAATAGCTGATGAATTATTGGATGAAGTAGGNGCNGCTGCAGCTGATAATATATCTTTTGATGATGATTTTGATTATGAACAAGAATTTTCTATAGACTCATCAGACTCATATTATGAAGAAGAAGAAGACGAATATTGGTAATTAATTAGATATATATCCAGGACTATGTTCAGATAATATCTAGCTATTATCTTTATTTATATAAAAATATGAAATATTAGTTATATGGTTGAAAATCTTATAATTGAAGATTTCATAAAAGAATGGTTGGAACATTTTAATCTAATTTTCAATCAAGACATAAAAATAAATTCAGAATTATCCCTTAGTTACCANATACCTTCCTTAAACATCGGAGTTNTAATTATTGATTGGAAAAGACCTATATCAATTCAAATAGTAAATAAAGCAATNCAAATCTTAAGAGAATTAAAATTAACCACNCTTTATTTAATTTCTAAAGAAATATCTGATCCTGCTCAAAAAAATCTGATGAAATACGGAGAAGGCATTATTCCGATTCATCCAAATGGTATCTCTGAAATTGCAGTTGATATTTCCATTAAACTAAAATTCTTAGAAAGTCAAATTATTATGTAGATTTTAACATTAAAATAATTATAATACATCATTTAATATCCACCCTTAATAATAATATAATATGAGTTTTAGGCAAGTTACTGATATTCTAAATGCATCACTATCAATGTATTTNGCTCTTAATCTTNTTCTTTCAAAAAGTGATAATATTCTCATGATTATATCTATCCTTATCACTATAACTCTAACGTTAATTAATTTCCTNCATATGTTATTCACTCAACTTAATATTTTGACCGCAAATCATTCCAGATATATCAAACAATTCAACTTGTTTTTATTTCTAATCTTTATAATCTTAATCGCAAATTACCCCTTTATTATGTACAGCCCATTTCAATTTGACACAATACTATTCAATCAATATCTTTCAAATTATTTGGTTTTATTNATCTTAGGAANAAGTATGATAATTTCCAAAAATGATTAANTTTACTTAAGTTTTGATTTGTTTTTTGCATTTTCAATATTTTTTATTGCTTCTCTTACTTCACTATTTTTAAGGGGTATCTCAAATGTTGTCTCTTCATCTATTTTCATAGATATCTTATATTCCTTCATTTCAGGTCTTCTTTGATCAATTATTTTTTCTAATACTAAAAATATTTCAGGTTCATCTGAGTAACCCTCATATTCAAATATTTTGTCTTTCGCATATACAAATCCAGTTTCTAAATTTATTTCTATTTCCNCTATTGGTTTCGTAGCTAATTGAAAACTAAATAAAAAAATAATTAATGGTAATATGAATGGAATAATTTGATTGTCAATATTTAAATTATNTAGAATATTATTCGATATCCAATAAAAAAATGCNGAGAACAACATTCCTCCTGAAATAATTGTCGCAAATTCAGGTTTATCTTCATATTTTGCTTTTTTGAATTTTGACTCACTAGCNGACATTAAACAATATGNTTNCAAATTTTATATTTAAAAATACATTCATTAGATAATTATATACTTTTTAAAATACTATCATAAGGGATCTTATTAAAAAAATAATAAAAATCAATACTAAATTTATCATATTTTATATGGATTTATAAACATAAAATAAAGTATAAAATCATGTCAAATACCTTGGAAAAGGCAATTAATCCAATTAAAAGACATACAATTGCAGATGGATATTTGGATGTACTTATTGATTTAGAAAAAAGTGAAGGTCCGTATATTTATAATAAATTTAATGATAAAAATTATTTAGATTTCATGTCATTTTATGCATCTATGCCTTTAGGATTTAATCATCCATCGATGTTAAATGATATTGATTTTTTAAAAAAATTACAATTAGCTGCACTCAACAAGATTGCCAATTCCGATTTCTATACTGATGAGCTATCTAATTTTATAGATACTTTTGCAACTATTGGAGTTCCTAAGCAGTATAGTAAGTTCTTTTTTATTTCAGGTGGTGCTGCAGCTGTAGAGAATTCTTTAAAAGCTGCTTTTGATTGGAAAGTTCAAAAAAACTTACAATTAAATAATAAACCCAATGGAAAACAAATAATTCATTTTAATGAAGCCTTTCACGGTAGACATGGATATACATTATCTATTACTAGTGGTAAAGTAAAAAGTAATTATTTTCCAACATTCTCTTGGCCAAGAATAAATAACCCTAAAATTATATTTCCATTACAAAAACACATCTCGCATGTAGAAGAACAAGAAGAAATATCGATTGAACAGATAATGAATTCAATCAACCAATATGGTGATGATATCGCAGGATTAATAATTGAACCTATCCAAGGCGAGGGTGGAGATAATCATTTTAGGCATGAATTCTTGTCTAAACTGAGAAAAATATGTGATGAAAATGAGATCATGCTAATTTATGATGAAGTTCAAACTGGAGTCGCCTTGACAGGGAGAATGTGGGCATTGGAGCATTTTCCAAATGCAGAACCAGATATAGTTGCTTTTGGTAAAAAAACACAAGTTTGTGGTATATTTTCGAATAAACGAATTGATGAAGTAAGTGAAAACGTATTTGAAAAATCATCAAGGATAAATTCCACATGGGGAGGTTCAATAGTCGATATGGTACGATTTGAAAAAATCATACGCATCATACATGAAGACAAATTAATCGAAAATTGTGAAAAAATGGGAAGTTATCTCTATAAAATAATGAATGAGTTAGAAGAAAAATATGATACCATCACAAATTCTAGACATAGAGGTCTATTTGCAGCATTTGATATAAGTACTCAAAAATTAAGAGATCAAATCAAGTCATCTTTAATTAAAAATGGACTATTTTTATTAGGGTCTGGAGAGAAATCCATACGTTTTCGTCCATCTCTTAACATAAATGAATCACACATTGATGAAATGTTTCATATTTTTGACTATACTTTGTCAAACCTATAACTAAATTGGATTTTATCTAATTCTTAATCGTTAAATAATATTGAAATAAATTAAGATATCTTGGATTTAGAATTTATCGCAGTTTGTATTTCTTTTTCTTTATTTGCATTTGGTTCTGTTTTTCACCGTAACTCAAAATATGTAAATCTGTATAATATTGGAAGTGTAGCAGGATTAATTGATCTACTTTTCTATTTTCTAAGTAATTATACCACTTTAGTGACACAATTTGTAGCAAGTATCGATTTTTCAATATATTATATATCTTATAGCCTAATTTTTTTCCAATTGTGGAATAATTCTACAAAAACCCCTAGTGAGAATATTCTATATTTATCTATTTTCTTTATTTCGTTAACAATAATGTTATCATTCCTTTACATGATCACACAAAACCAATTATTTCTTGAGTCTTCTTTAATTTCTTTTTCAATTAATGCATTTTTGTTATCATTTAAAAGTACATTAAATCAAATGTCACATTTAGGATATAATAATGTATTTTTGTTTATAGGTGGTATATTTCTAATTTTGTCAACTTTTTTATATCCTAGCTTTATAATAAATCCAACACTGTTTTTTATATCATTATTTTTATTTTATATTGGTTGGATTATTGTATTAACCCATATTAACTTAATTAATTTCATTTAATTGAAACAACTCTTTAAATGATTTCAATCTACTTTGTTCTTCAATTAATATCTGATTTGCAACTGTTATGATTTTATTAAAATAATTTTGATCTATCGCTAATTTTCCATCAAATCCAATTGGGATCTGTAAATTTCCAGTCCCTAATATTTCAACTACATATGGTTTTTTTATACTTTGAAATTTTGATTTTGATAACTTTGCTTCTAATGCAAACTGATGTAACATTTTAGCAGATTTCAAATCTTTACATTTAATGTGAATGTTAGGGGGTTCATATAATACCCACAATTCATTTCCAAAATGTAAATTTTCTATATTATACTTTCTCTCTAATACATCATGTGTTTTTAAAAAAAAATTCGTATTATATTTTTCTCTCAATGCTTTTTTTCCAATTATGATAATCCTACCTGCACATGAAGATGTGGTAACAAAATTTTCATTTTCATTTATAATTCTATTAATTTCTAACATTTTATTGTCCACTAGATTTTTAATAATAAATTCTTGATAAGCCTCAAGAATTCTTTTTTTGGTTTCTATGAAATTCATAATTTTAATGAATTTGCTTAAAAATAAAATTAAAGATAATATATCATTTTCCTTCAAAGGATTGCTTATATTTGTGAAATTTGTATGAAAATATGGCAAATCGATTAGCAAAGGAGTCCTCAGATTATTTATTGAAACATTCAACTAATCCAGTAGATTGGTTCCCTTGGTCAGATGAAGCCTTTGAATTAGCAAAAAAATTAGATAAACCATTATTTATATCAATAGGATATTTTTCATGCCACTGGTGTTCTGTAATGGAACGTGAAAGTTTCACTGATAATAAAACTGCAAATTTTATGAATAAACATTTTATTAATATCAAAGTTGATCGAGAAGAAATGCCCGATATCGATAAAATTTACCAACGATATTACAATACATTAACCGGTTCAAGTGGTGGTTGGCCATTAAACATATATGCTTTTCCAGATGGGTTACCCTTCTACATAGTGACCTATTTACCAAAAAATTTTTCATTAAGATCAAAAACATTCATGGCATTAAATAAAGAAATCATATCAAGTTGGGATCATGAACGAGCAGAACTCATGAATATTGGTACTGCACTTTTTAGAAATTTGGAAAATTTCAATAAATTTATTATAAAATCAAAAGCTCAGATAGATGATGAGTTTTTGGTCGACCAAATCATTAAAGTTCAAAAACAAATGGATCTGGTGCATGGTGGAATATCTATAGGTTCCACAAAATTTCCAAGGTTTAGTTTGTTAAGATATATGCTCAAGGAAGGTCACATCCGAAATAATGATAAGTTAATGAAATTTGTAGAATTTACTTTCACAAAAATGAGTCAAGGAGGTATATATGATCAAATAAGAGGTGGATTATGTCGTTACTCAGTAGATCGAAAATGGACCATACCTCATTTTGAAAAAATGCTATATGATCAGGCTGGCTGGTTAAGATTAGCAAGTGATCTCTATTCGTTAACAAAAAATAAATTTTATTATAATATTATTTTAGACACAATCTATTTTTTGCAAAATGAAATGTTAGATACTAATGGTGCATTTTACAGTTCAATAGACGCTGAAACAAATGATATTGAAGGTGAATATTATGCTTTTACTTTAAAAGATATCAAAAATTCTCTCAAAAGTTCTAATATTGAAAAAAGTCAAATAAAGCAATATCTTGAAATAGCAACTATAAGATATGGCTTAACCAAAAATGGAAATTTTTCAGATCCTTCCAAGAAGCTAAAAGGAGCAAATATATTAAATATAAAAAAATCTATTTCCGAAATTTCCAAAATTATGTCAATTTCTGATTTAGAAGTTCAAGGTAAATTAGAATATATCAAAACTTCACTGTACAACTATCAAAATCAAAGAATTAAACCTGGTATTGATACAAAACAGATTACTGCTTGGAATGCAATGTTGGCCACCTCATTATTTGAGACATATCAAAAAACATCAATTGAAAGTGCTTTATCGTTATCGTTAGGAATTATAGATTTCCTGTTAAACAATCATTTAGAAGAAAATAATTTAATTCGTTCAACAAATCCTAAAATAAAAGTTGACAAAAAAATTTTTGGGGTATTAGATGATTATGCTTTTTTTATTGAAGCTCTTATTACTGGTTTTGAGGTAACCGATAATTCACTTTATTTAAATCAGGCTAATAAAGTCTTAAAATTGATGAATTATCACTTCTACAACACTCAAGATCAGATATATTATTTCAACAATAAACATGCTAATATAAATTTAGGTAATATCATTGCGCCCATGGATCACTCTTTTCAATCTTCAATCTCAGTTCAAGTCTTAAATTTATTGAAATTAGGGAAATATTTAGATGATGAACTTTTAATTACTCAAGCGCAAAATTTATTGTTAACATTATCTGAAGTATCTATAGAATATCCAGGATCGATGCCTGAATTGTTGATTTCTGCAGGTTATTTTTTAAGATACCCATCTGAATTAATTATTATAAATGATACCGAAAATGAGATCACAAAAAAAGCCTTATCGCAATATCTACCCGAAAAATTAGTATATCGATGGCCAAGGTCAAACGATAATATAGAATGGAGTATAATCGAAGGAAAAGATAAAATCAATCATCCTGCAATCTATCTTTGTGAAGATGCCAAATGTAGTTTACCATTTACAAATATTAATGATTTCATGAATTATTATCTTCAAACTAGGACTAAAGTTCAATAGTAAAATTGGGCACAATAATTTATATTAAAAATACAAATATTCATATTCATTTATAATGTCAATATCTAACAAATTAGAGAATCAATTTCCTGTGTTTGTTTTTAATTTAAGGCATTCAATTCATAAAAAATATAATTGGATTTTAGCATTATCAATGTTTCTACCCATTTTAGCATATTGGTCATCTGTGTTTTTTACAGATCGTGATTTAAGTAACGGTCTATATTGGGTGAGGTATTATCGGATATACTTTCGTGTAACTCTATTTTATTTAGTAAGTTTTACGGCATTATTAGTAGGGACTGGAATGTTCAGAGATCTCCTTACTGAAAATACAATAGTTTATCTNTTTACAAAACCGATAAAACGAAATCGTATTTATTTTGAGACNTTAGGTGCTTATTTTTTAATTTCGATTTCAATAGTAACGCCAGGAATTATAACNTATCATATTTTTGGAGATTTAGTAGCACGTATATATGATACTCAATTTACCTTGGGAATATTGCAATCNATATACAATCTTTTATTAGAACTTATAGGCGCATATATCATTTTATTCGGATTAGGAGCAGTTTTTGTAATGACAGGGTTAGGTCTAAAAAGACCTTTACTAATTAATTTGTTAATTGCATTCGGTATCATAATTGAGGCATTCCTATTAGATTTGATTGCTAATAATTATGAACCAGTTTATATCGCAAGTAATATTGTTTCCAAAGGAGTTATAGGTTTTTCAAATTTACCTCGAGTAGATGAGCGTATTTACAGATTTTCATTAGGATTAGGTTATGAGCCAATTGATACATTTCTTAATTTCTTATTGGTTTTCATAGCCTCTCTTTTAATTGGACATTATGTTTCAAAGAAAAAGCAATTAATATAAATTCTTCCTGTATATTCTNAACATTTAATTATAATCGCATTAANTTACTAATATGANAATCGTTATAGTTGTGTCATCATTTGGATATGGTCACTTAACTAGACAGATTGCTCTAAAAGATGCTTTGTTGGAATTAAAATCAGATCTTGAAATTCTTTTTGTAATCTCAGAAAAGCAATATGAACATTTTCATTCTGAAATATTAACTTCCGATCAAGTTTCATACTCTTTGATCCCTCTCACTCCAACAATAGTAATGGAAGACAATTATTCAGTAGATATTGAATCTACAAAAGAAATTTTTTCAAGATTTTGGGAGTGGGAAACTCAAATTAGAAATGATCGAGCATGGGATGAAATTTTGTTTGGGTCTCAATTAGTAATATCTGACATTGAAAGTGTACATCACCCAATAGTGAAAAAAATGGATATTCCAATAATTAATATNTCTAATTTNACATGGTCAGACATTCTTATGGGATTAGGTTTAGATGAATTGTCACATAATTATTCTTCATTAGAAAAATTATCAAAATTAAATCTTAAATTACCAATGTCAACCAATTGTCAATCATTCAGTAACCCTCAATTAATGGGATTATTAGTAAGAAATTTTGATGATAATTTGATTACTGACATAATATCNACATATCAGCATTTTGTCGTAATAATAGGTCATTTAAAATTTATTCCAATAAATATTGATACATTATTCTCCTCACTAATTAATTTGGGATATAAGATTTTAATAGTTGATAATTTAGATTATAAAAATTCAGATCCTAATATAATTCGAATTTCAAGTAAAACTCCAAAATTTCATAATATTATTGCAGCGTCTAAATTTGTAATTTCTAAACTTGGTTATGGTGTGGTAAGTGAAGTAGCAGTTTCAAATTCAAATCTTATTTATTGGAAACGTGAAAATTTTATTGAGGACATTTATATTGAAGAATTTGTAAAAACTNACAATTTAGGTATTGAATTAGGCCAAAATGTAGAATCATTGATAAAATCAATAGCGGNATTTCCAAAAAGAAATAATTCAAATTTACATAGGTCTAATTCNGATATTGCTAAATTTATCCTTAGTNNTTCACTTTNAATAAATCTAAAATATTTCTGTTTCTTTTAATTTTATTGTGAAAACCATCGATGTTTTCCAAATTGATTCCTTTTAGTAGGTTCTCCAGTCAAAATTGTATGCTTAAACCCATTTACAACTGAATAAAGATACTTCTTCATTTGAGGTCTTAAAAATAAAAAGTGAGGCANCCACCGCACAAACAGAGGATATTTTTGTAAATAAGGCATAAATAANGTAATTTTCAGATTAGATTTATTCGTATCAATTGACGAAATTTCCCAAACAACTTTGGTTTGTTTTCCCCCTTCATCTTTTGTATATAGAGAATAACCATTGCCCTCATCCCAATTATAAAATGTTCGTATAATTTTTCTCTCATTCAAGTATACTAGCTCATCGACTTTATCATTCTCATTCCAAGTAATTATGTTGTATGATTTTAAATATGGGTGGGGTTTTATTATTTCCAGTTTGAATGGGTCCGAAATCGCTGCCCATAATATATTCTTAGATACTGGGATATCACAATTATTCGATATTGGCCATTTAAAATTATTTTCCATAATATTCATTAATATGGGGTGATAATAATTTATTCAATATACCGTAAATAATTAACAACGATTAATATTAAATTATATTGAGTTGGATAAGTGAACACTCATTTATTCTATATAATCTTGAGAATAGTTTATCAAAAATAACTTAATAATATGTAAACTTCAATTTTGATATATACGAATGATTGATTATCCTGAATTATATTTATTCAACACAATGTCTCGAAAAAAAGAAAAATTTATTCCTCAAGAGCCAAATAAAGTGAGTTTTTATAGTTGTGGACAAACAGTCTACCAAGATATTCATGTAGGGAATGCAAAAACATATGTCGCATGGGATCTCCTATGGCGTACATTAGTTACATTTGGGTATGATGTTATGCATATTCAAAATTTCACAGATGTAGGTCATCTAACTGATGATGGTGATGATGGCGATGATAAAATTCAAACTCAAGCAAAATCAATGAATACTGATCCAATGGAATTAGTTGATAGTCTTATATTTGAATATCATAATTCAATGGATGCTATAAATGTTCATAGACCAAACATATCACCCAGAGCAACTTCGCATATTTCAGAAATGATCCAAATGGTAGAAACTCTTATCGATAAAGGTTATGCATATGAAATTAAAAATGATCCTGGGACCTTTTATTATGATACTGCAAAATTTGCTAAATATGGAGAATTAGCAAAACTAAATTTAGAGGGCCAAATTAAAGGCTCAAGAAAAGAAGTTAAAATAATCAATCAGAAAAGAAATCCAAGTGATTTTGCATTATGGATAAAAGCACCTGAAAATCATATTATGAAATATATAAGTCCTAAATATGGTTCTAAAATTTTAGGTTATCCTGGTTGGCATCTTGAGTGCTCAGCAATGGCACAAAAATATCTTGGTGATACTATTGATATTCATGCCGGTGGAGTAGATCATATTCCTGTTCATCACACTAATGAAATCGCACAAAGTGAGGCAATAACAAACAAACAATTTGCAAATTATTGGCTCCATTCTGAATTCATCACTATCAATGGTGAAAAAATGTCAAAATCTCTAAATAATTATATGAGTTTAAATGATCTTATTCTAAAAATTGGAGCAGGTCCAACTAAATTATTATTATTACAGGCACATTATAGAACTCAATCAGATTTCTCATTAGATAAAGCCGAGTCAATTAAAATAAAATATACAAGATTTATCAGATCTTATCATTTGGGTATTCAAAAATTATCACAAAATTCAAGCAAAAAGGTAACCAATATTAATTCGAAATTAAGTAATGCATTTTTTGATGCTTTAGCAGATGATTTGAATTCACCTTTGGCAATTTCTAAAATCAATGAATTAACTAAAAGCATAGATGATTTAATTACTGATGATGGCAAATTAGATACCACTAAATTAAACGAATTAACAAATACATTTGAATTATTTTTTGAAACTTTAGGCATCCCTTATCAAAAATTAGATGATGATGAAATTCAATTGGTAAATCAAATTTTAGAAAATCGAGAAAAATATAGGCAGGAAAAAGCCTGGGCTAAATCTGACATGTTAAGAGATATCTTAGAAATGAATGGATATACTATAAATGATACAAATAAAGGTCATGAATGGTTTAAGCTTCATTAATCATTTGATCTGGTTGGTTATAACTATGACCAATTATTGGTCTTACCGAATACGCAGCTGAAATTCTATTAATATAATCTTTATCAATGTTCATTTCAGATACTTCTATTGCTTCTTTAAGTTGGTTCAATTTTGTAATTCCAATTATTGGAGATGTAATTCCTTTTTGACTTAAAACCCATTTTAAAGACATTTGCGCCACAGAAATGTCATTTTCTTTTGCACACTCTTTGATAATATCAAGAACTTCGAAATCATTTTCATGAAAATATCTTTTTTTTAAGTAAGGGTCTGATTTAAATCTTGACTCAGTAGATTTTTTTCCACTATATTTGCCTGATAAAAATCCCCTTGCCAAGGGCGACCAAGGTATAATCCCCATCTTCATATCCATACATGCAGGTATTACCTCCCTCTCTTCCTCTCTGTATATTGCGTTATAATGATTTTGCATAGTTGAAAATTTTTCTAATCCATATTTTTCTGCAATGGATTGTGCTTTTACCAACTCCCAACCAAACATAGAAGATGCTCCAATATGCAATGCTGATCCTTCATCAATTAAATGGTTCATATTACGCATTAATATTTCCATGTCCAAAGAATAATCAAGTCTATGTATCTGGTATAGATCAATAAAATCCATTTTTAATCTATCGAGTGAATTTTTTATTTCTCTTTTAATATGATATCTAGATAACCCTTTATCATTTATACCATTATTCATCTCAAATCTTACTTTTGTCGCAATTACAACATCATCTCTGTGATCTTGTAATAACTCTCCTGTGATTTCTTCACTTCTACCATTACTGTAAACATTAGCAGTATCAAAAAAATTTATTCCATTATCTAACGCATAATCAACAATTGGTTTTGCATCTTCAATCTCTAAATGCCATTTTTGTGAATTTCCAAAAGACATCATACCTAAACACAAATTAGAAACTTTTATTCCTGTACTTCCTAAATTAGAGTATTTCATAAATATGAAATTATATCTTATCTTAATAAATTGCTTTGACGTTTTTAGATTATTGTATTGCTATATTTTCCATGTTTATCATTCCCACCTATGATATGCTGGATGGTTTTCTTCAATCAATACATAAAGTGCATCACATTCAGCAGTGATTATCTTCTCCTCCCCTTTTAATATATACATGATCATATTAACCTTAGCCTTTCTCATGGTTGCTTCAGTAATACTGGCCTCTATATATAGTAATTTATCACTTGGGGTTGGTTTTTTCAATGTTACATTAAAATAAGCAGTAACAGTGGATGGGAATTCTTTCAATTCATATTTGGTGAATAATTCATATGCAGCCGCCCAATTTCCATGACAATCAAAAAGTGTTCCAATTATACCTCCGTTGATTGCACCTTGGAAGGCTCGATGAGACTCATTAGTTTCAAATTTTAATTGATAATAATCATCCATGTAATATGTTTTGATTTTCAATCCTGACTCATTTTTTGGTCCACACCCAAAACAAATACCATTTGGTCCATATTTATCTTGTATTGAAATTTCCATTATTATACTTCATATACAATAATTAAAATCATTACCTCTCTATTTTAATAAATTATAAAAATTTTTGATTTATTCATTTAATTTATTATTGATATATTCTGTTAAATCTGGTACAACATGATGTGACTTACATACTGGAGTATATGTTATTTCGTCAGAAGATCCTTCAATTACAACAGTAGGAGAAAGTGCAGAATCTGGGTTTCCATTTCTATTTCTTTGTGGTAAATTTCCATCTTCAACACAATTTTCTATCGAGCAAACAGGATAGATCTTTACAATATGGGTATCGCTCAAGGCCATCAGTTGTGGCATTATCCCAAAAGGTTGTCCTCTAAAATCTCTATCCAATCCTGCTACAACTAAATTGTGACCTTTAAGTCTTAATAATTGAATTGCATAAATTAAGCTATCATCAAAAAATTGTCCTTCATCAATAATAATCATTGACTCATTTCTCACTTCTTCCATTTGTTTGAATATATCCATCCCCCTTTTTACTAAAAAAGCCTCTTTTGACATTCCATTTCTTGACACTATTCCTTTATCTCTAGTATCTAAAATTGGTTTAAAATAATATACATCGATATTTCCATATTCTGATGCTCTATGGCCTCTTTCAAGTAAAGCTTTGCTTTTGCCCGAAAACATTGTGCCTGCTATCACTTCTAAAGACGCTCGATTAAAAGTTTGATTCATTGCCATTTTCTATTATTTCCAACCCTATAGGTATTCAATAAATGCTCCAATTTAAATTTACCCTCACTAAAATCAACCTTGTATCAGTTATTTTATTTTAAATTAATCCCACATTACTAAATTTAAATAAATAATAATTTATTGATATTAGGAGTCTTATATGAGTTTTTGTTCAGACTGTGGGTCAAAAAATATTCCCGGTATTTTATTTTGTTGGAAATGTGGTAATGATTTAAATATAGAAAAGCCACATACCGCAAATACAGAATTTTTGAGTTTAAAACTACCTAAAACAACACAATTACAAATTGTTCAAGCTTTAAACTGGTTTTATCTCATTATTTCACTTTTTTTGGGAATGAATAACATAATTATTGATGAAAACCGATCTTCTGGACTCTTTTTACTCATATTTTCAGGAATTTTATTTGTGATCATTAGAGGTCTAAATAATTATATTAACATAATTCGATTGATATGGGGGGTCCTATCTATTTTTATTTTCGTTTTATCTTTTATTGATTTTGTATCAATTTCTGTTTTGTTAATTTTAATTTCGGGGTATGTAGCTTATACTCTCTTTTTTCATAAACCAACAGTTTCATTGTTTAAGTGAAAAGCAGTTTAATACTATAAATTTGATTTTAAATTTTATACAATACTTTTATGTTTCAAAAAGTTATTAATATCGTTTATACAGATGACATTATGAGTTTTTGTCCTGAATGTGGAACTAAAAATGAACCAAATACAGCCTTCTGTAGCAATTGTGGAAAAAATTTAAAAAATGATAATTTCCTGGGAATGCGCCCTCCAAAGACTACTCAGTTAAAATGGGTACAAGGTTTTAATTGGTTTAATTTTGTTTTCTTTCTATTGGCTGGTTCTATAGTGATATTACCAAGTTTAGTCGACGATAGTATAGACGGTTTTTTTTACTACTTGATAACCTTTCCTTTACTGATCTGTGTTGGTATCACTTATCTGTTAATTTCGACACTTGTTTATAATTAAATAACATTATCCGAATTGTATATGGTGTGTTCTGTATTTTAGGTATTTTAGGTTCTTTGGTGACAATAAATATAATTGCAATAGCTATAAATGGATTTCAAGTATTTACCGTATTGACTCATGAATCTACTGTGGCATTATTTAAACAAGTACAATCTTATTAATTTATTATTAAAATTTTCTTTCAACAATAT
>PBWW01000033.1 GCA_002728275.1 Candidatus Heimdallarchaeota archaeon | reverse complement strand
AATATCAAAGTGGCATTTGTTGAAAGATAATAAATTAACACCAATAAATGAAAAACTTGATAGAGGAATATTATCAATAAAATTTTATAATAACCATACATACGTAACTGTCGAAGATACAGGTCGAGTTGATATACGTCAATTTAATGAAACCGATAATACCTTTACAAAACTATTTGAAACTAAAGAAAGCGTAGTTGATTTTTCAATATTAGATAGTGGTGAGTTATATTTCATAGGAACTTCCTCTAAAACGATATGGGCAATATGGCGATGGACTAAAGAAAATGGGGTTGAATTATTTCATGATCCCAATGCATATGATCTATCCTCAAAAACATTAATCCCCGCAGAAGAAATGTGGTTCAAAAGTCAAGATGGGATTGATTATCAAGGATGGTTTTTCGATGCGAAAGATAATAATTCGAATAATAAAAAACCTCCATTAGTACTCTCCATACATGGAGGTCCACACGCCATGTGGACTGATGGTGGAACAATGATGCACGAATGGCAATGTTTGGCTAGTGTAGGTTATTCAGTTTTAGCCATAAACCCTATTGGAAGTCAAGGATATGGTGAAAATTTCAGTCAATTAATTATTCCCCGAAAATGGGGTTTAGATGACGCACGTGATTTATTACATGCAGTCGACACCATAAGTAATAGGATCGATAAAGATCGTATGTATATAACTGGTGGCAGTTATGCAGGATTCCAAACAGTTAACATAATTTCACGAGATCATAGGTTTAAAGCAGCTGTAGCACAACGAGGTGTATATACTTTCACTAATTTTGGTTATGTTACCGATATTCCAAGATGGTTCAACTATCAAATGGGAGGGACACCAAATGATGACTCAGAAAAATTAAATGAACTTTGGTCTTTATCTCCATTAGGTAGATCAAATTTGATAGAAACTCCCTTATTAATAATACACGCGGAAAATGATTTTAGAGTTCCTATTTCAGAAGCAGAAGCATTATTCACATCATTAAAATTACAAAATAAAGAGGTTATTTTTATTAGATATCCACGAGATGGTCATGAATTATCAAGGTCAGGAGAACCCGATCATGTAGTAGATAGAATAGAACGTATAATTTCATGGTTTAATGAACATCCATAGAATATGCATCGAAATTTCCCATATTATTAAATATTTCATACAACTTTTTTATTATCTAAAATTCTTCCAAAATTATGTTAACAATGACATGGGAATTTTCAAGTATGTTCACAGTCAGTTTAATGTTAATTTTCATACCATTAACTAGTGTTTTTGATGATTTGTTAGTTCAAACTTGGTGGTTTTCATTATTTCCAGGCATAACTTTTCTTATTATTGGATTGACCGGTGGTTTCATAACGGAAAACAATTATAAGAAGGCGATAGTATTTTCCTCTGTATCTTATTTAATATTGGGTTTATTCACAACTTTAATTGTAACAATAAATTGCACTGACGCAAATTGTTTCTATATTGAATATGTTGCTTATTTTGGCATACCTGTTGGTATAATATTAAATGCGCTCGGTATTTTTGCAGGTTTTAAAATCAGACTAAATTTATTTTAAATCAAATATTCTCTTTCCTCAGGTGGATTTGGCATAATTATTGGGTTATTATTTTTAAACTCATCCAATAAGTTTTGTGCACCATTATTGTATCTTGAAAAATTAACAAACTCTCTAATAGTGTTCATTGTGACATCACTCACTTGATGTTCCATAGAGCATGCATCTTCAATAGATATATGTTCAGGTATCCCTAATACCTGTAAAAGATCCACAATGATGGAATAATTTTTATGAACAGTTTCTGCAATTTTCAATCCCCTTTCTGTCAGATTTATTTTCCCATATTTTTCATAACTCAAATATCCTTCATCTGCCATTCTTTTAACTGCCTCACTCACACTGGATAGTGATCTATTCATTAATTTCGCAATCTCTGAAATTCTTGCATTACCTCTCGATTTCAACAAAATATAAATTCNNTTTAAATAGTTTTCAGTTGTTTCACTTAAATGAGGTTCTCTAGGTGGTAANGCTCTATTTTCCATAATTNATCNCTTANTAAAGANTATAACAATATAATAAAAAATATANCTTAATNCAAAGTACCAATTGANNTTATATTCATATTCTTTATTATTTATTTTATATCTTCATCTTTAAAATATATTAGAATATANGTNANATGTTAAAAGATTTTAACGAATTATGGCCCAATGGTGTAGCTCGGCCAATCATCGCGGACTCTCACTCCGTGGACCCGGGTTCAAATCCCGGTTGGGTCATATATTATTTATTTAATTGGTATTGCAAATTATTTGAATTATATCACCATCACTGGGAATAAATGACTCTAAACTTCCTGTTTTACTTTCTCCATCAACACTCATCGTGACTGTACCTGTAGTATCTAACACATTATTAGATGAAAANGCTTTTTCTAAGTTTAAATTATCTTGTTCTGCCCAAATTTCAAAAAATACACCAACATTTGGNAAACTACCATCATAATCTTGTGGTAATTCTACATGAATACGATTATCTGTTGAGTGTGTATGTAATGGTTTCATACAACCACTTGATACTCCAATATTACTAGGAATGGNTAATGATTTACCATCTATAACTATGTTCAATATAAAATGATAGTGCACACCATAAGTAGCATGGTCTACACAATAGTCTTTTAGAGATGTATAGCTTCCATCACTAGTAGGTATGACTTCTCCTCTATACTTTTCAATATCAGGGTCTTCCTCCCATGGGTCTGAAGTGAAAGATCCAGAGAAAACCAAAATAGATAATAATAACATTGATACTAAAAATACTTGAACAATTTTTGGAGTCCCCGATGAGGTGACTCCTTTTTGTAATTGTTTTTCTTCNATATTTTTTCTTAAGTGGCCATAAGCATCATATTTTTCTTTCCTATCTTNNCTCATATTACNATCATCNCTTNNCACTAAAAAAATCAATTGGCATNTANTGGTTCTATTTTTAAAATATCATANACAAAATTNTTCANAGTACTCTAAAAAAAATTAGGTGNATTTTTGTGGTTTTCTTAATTTCTAGTGAGAATTATTTGAATTACATCTCCATCCTTTGGTATAAATGACCTCACACTGCCAGTTTTACTTTCTCCATTCACACTAAATGTGACCTTACCTTTGTTATCCAATACATTATCAGATGAAAATGAATCAACTAAGTTCAAATTACTTTGTTGAGCCCAAATATCAAAAAACACACCAACGTTTGGTAATTCCCCATCATAATTTTGGGGTAACTCTACATGCACGANATTATCTGTTGAGTGTGTATGCAATGGTTTCATACAACCATTTGCTATTCCAATGTTACTTGGGATTGTTAATGGATTACCATTTATATTAATTTTCAACGTAAAATGATAATGCCTACCATATGTTGAATGGTCTACACAAGAACTTTTTAGAGCTGCATAGCTTCCATCACTTTCAGGTATAACATCCCCTCTATATTTTTCAACCTGTGCATCATTCCAAGGGTCAGAAGTAAACGTACCAGAAAATAGTAAAATGGATAATAATAACATTGATACAAAAAATATTTGAACAATTTTTGGAGTCCCCGATGAGTTGACTCCTTTTTGTGATTGCTTTTCTTCAATTTTTTTCCTTAAGTGGCCATAAGCATCATATTTGCCTTTCTCATTTCCACTCATATATTTTATACCACATGAACACTAAAAAACATGTGAATAAAAAACTTACAATTTAATTATTAGGTGGGTTTTCGTGGTTTTCTTAATTTTTTCTTCAGAGTTTTCCACTGATATTCTATAATTTCTTTCCATGTTAAATCAGGATATTTCCGATACATCCAATAGTCATAGATGAATAATATTATCCCACCAAAGACTGCTATAATTAATATTTTCGCAAATAATGATAATTGATCAATATAAGTTTCATATAAATCTATGACATAATTAACTCCCACTAACTCAGGATCAATCAAAACATATATCCATGTCACAAAATATCCTATCATCAATGGCACAGAACCTGGTATGAAAATTAAAATTAAAATTAACCATTTTAATAACCACCATCCAAGCGAAAAATAATACTCTGCGACTTCTTTCGCTTCACTAATAGACACAGATTCTGTCATTTAGTTTCTNCAATGTTATTAGATTAAATAGCCTTTTATTTTTGTTATATTAATTAATAAATTATAGTTCATTTTTTTTTTATATCAATTTCTATTATAAAATTGGTGCGGGGGACGAGATTTGAACTCGCGAACCACTAATGGACTGGGACCTAAACCCAGCGCCGTTGGCCAGGCTGGGCGACCCCCGCAAAATATCTCTCTTCTCAGAGTATACCACTTCCTCTTTTACATACTTTTAAATTTTTTAATTGTATTCAGTCACTTAGCAAATGCATTTTTGATATATCAACTTGATAAATTCCATCTTAATCTTTTTGCTCCATCTTCTAATTTATCAAATGATGCAAACACTTTATCTCCAAAATTAATTTTCTCGTTATTGGTTTCATTCAAAATACCCGTTAATTTCTGACCATTATTTAGTTCTACAATCGCTAATGTGTATGGTACTTTTTCTAAATGTGTAGGTGGGGCTATGTGAATAATCGTCCATGTCAATATTTTCCCCTCAGTTTCAATTTTTTCAAATGTTTCCAAAGTTATTCCGCATAGTAAACATATGGGTCTTGGGGGAACAAATATTTCATTACATTCATCACATTTTGTTCCTACAATAATTCCATCATTAATAGATTTCTCATACTCATCTACTACTTTTATTATTTTATTATTCAATTNATCCCCTCCAATATATGACAAACAATAGTAGATCCAGACCCTCCTAAATTTTGTGACATACCNANGTTGGCATCTTTAATCTGTCTTTTCTCGGCTAATCCATTTAATTGTTTAAATAATTCTACCAACTGTGACTGACCTGTTGCNCCAATCGGATGTCCTTTCGATTTTAGTCCTCCGGACATNTTCACTGGAATTAATCCGTCTNTTGAGGTATCTCCATCTAAGGTAATTTTACCCCCCTCTCCTTTTTTACAAAAGCCCATATCTTCTATCGCCATAATTTCTGCTATTGTAAAACAATCATGAACTTCTAAAATATCAATATCACTCGGGGTTAGTTTCGCTCTTTCAAACGCCTTTTTTGCAGCGATTTTTGTAGTTGCAAATCCAGTCAAATCAGATCTATCATGTAAACTCATAGTATCTGAAGCNTGAGCAAACGATCTAACTTTGACTTTTGGTCCATCATGTTTCTTAGCAATTTCCCAAGGTACAAACACAAGAGCTGCTGCACCATCAGTAATAGGGGAACAGTCGTAAAGGTTTAANGGATCTGCAATCATAATTGAATTCATAGCTTTCTCCATAGTGATTTCTTTTTGAAATTGTGCTAAATTATTATTCACACCATTTTTATGATTTTTAACTGCAACTGCAGCTCTCATTTCAGAGTTGGTGCCAAATTCAAATTCATGTCTTCTTGCCATCATTGCAAAAGCTCCAGGAAAAGTTAATCCTGATGCAACTTCATAAATATCNTCTGCGCACATCGCTAATGCCTCNGTTACATGTGAAGTAGGTAAGTTTGTCATTTTCTCTGCTCCAACAGATAANGCCACATCATACATTCCNGATCCTANTGCAATTATTGCATTCATCGATGCTAAACCACCTGATGCACAAGCAGCTTCAACTCTNGTTGAAGGTGTATTTTTTAATCCNAGATAATCNGGNATGCCCGGTGATGAGTGCATTTGATGTTCGAATATATCNGGAGATAATAATCCTGCNTAAATTGTATCGATNTCATTTTTANTTATATTTGCCATTTCAATNGCTTCTATTGCNGCACTTGTTATCAATTCTCTAGAAGTTACTCTNCCTAAATTTCCAAATTTNGTATGTCCTACACCAATTATTCCAACTTCTCTCATATNTGTAACAACTCAAAACCGCCAAATAAATGGTTCANTTCAACTTAAAACTTTTGACTATAAGAAATATTATCTAACGTTATGAAAAAATACATTTTATTACAAAATATAACAACAAAAAGTAAAATTCTTCAAAAGTAATCTTTAAAGTATGCATTGAGAATATAGCATATGTCATTGAATTTACAAGAACTGCCTCCAAATCCTATGGAACTGTTTAATTCATGGTATGATCAAGCTAAAAGTAATCCATCAATTTTAGATCCAAATAAAATGTGTATTTCAACAATTAATAAAGAGGGATTTCCAGAATTGCGATGGGTTTTAATGAAATATCATGATCTTGAAAAGATCCGCTTTTTTACTAACACAAAATCTGCCAAAGCATCTCAAATAGAATTAAATAACAAAATTGGAGTGAACTTTATTTTTCGTTATGAAGATTATTTCAGGCAAGTTAGGATAACTGGTTATGCAGACGCATGCGATACTAAACATGCTGATGATTACTTTGCAACCAGATCCAGAGGTAGTCAAATAGGAGCATGGGCATCAAATCAAAGTGAAAAAATATATGATAGATCTACTTTAGATCGTCAATATAATTATTACGAGGATAAATTTAAAGATAAAACTGTCCCTAGGCCGCAAGATTGGTCTGGTTATAATATTGTCCCAAACAAAATTGAATTTTGGCAATCAGGAAAACATAGGTTGCATGATCGTTTTGTTTATGAAAGAAATCAGGATCAAACTTCATGGGTAATCTATCGAATATCGCCTTGATTATTAAAAATTCTATCTACTTAGAATTTATCTCAATACCATCTTTGTATGATTTGAAACTTACATTTGAAACTGTATTACCTACCCCCTTGATACTTCTTAAATTATCAATTATAGTATCTGCTAGATTAGACATATGATCAATTGCAATTTCTACCAAAAAATCATAATTACCAGTAATAATATGGACCTTATTCACATACTCTAATTTAGATATCTCAATAGCAACCGTTTTTTGATCTGCAGCTTCTCCTGGATTAAATGCTACCTGAATAAATGCAGTTAATGGTAATCCTGAATTATTATAATTTATTTCAGTTGTATATTTGTCTATGATATTTCTGTTTTCCAAACTTTTTATTCTTTCATAAACCGTAGGTCTACTTACATTAGACTCATTAGCAATTAAGCTGACAGAACTGCGACTATTTANAATTAACTCTTTCAATATAATACTTTCAATTTCATTGATTATTCCATTATTTAACATATGTTTAATTATCCACATATCATTTTTTGCTTTCATAATATTATTTAAATTTACAATTTGTAAATATATTGATAATATATCTTACATTTGTAAATATATTATTGATTTTAATTACAAATATAGCTGGTGTATTTTAATATTGTAACATATATTGCAAATACACTTAATTATTTGTATTACTCAGTCAAGTTAGGTGAAAAATATTGACAAAAAATGAAAAAGAAAAAAAATATGGCCCACAAACTATCGGTATTCATATGGGTTCTGAAGGAAAGAATTCACAACATGGTCCCGTAAATACNCCAATTTATGCATCATCAACATTTGCCTACCCTACTGTCAAAGAAGGAGGTTTAAGGTTTTCAGGAGAATCAAATGGGTATGTATATGGACGATTAGGTAACCCCACAGTAAGAGATATTGAATTAAGACTAGCCAAACTTGATGAAGGTGATGATGCACTATTATTAGGATCTGGTATGGCTGCAGTATCTACAATGATTTTTACTATTCTTAAAAAAGGAGATCATTTGATTGCTGATATCTCACTTTATGGAGGTACACATTCACTATTCACTCATAGATTAGGTGAATATGGCATCGAAGTTGATTTNGTTGATGCTACCCAATCTGAACAAGTATCAAAATTAGTCAANNCTAATACAAAATTGATTTATTTTGAAACTCCTACAAACCCAACACTTAGAATTATTTCAATAAAAGATATTGTCACAATTGCAAAAAAGCACAATATATTGACTGCTATTGACTCCACATTCATGTCACCAATATTAATGCAACCAATTCTTATGGGGGTTGATATTGTAATACATTCAGTCACAAAATATCTTAACGGTCATTCTGATGTTTTAGCTGGAGTAATCATCAGTAATCAATCCATAATAGATGAATGTAAATTAACCTCAGTTCATCATGGAGGCATATTGGGCCCTTTCGAAGCTTATCTCATTGGTAGAGGTTTGAAAACATTAAGAATAAGAATAGAAGAACATGAAAAAAATGCAAAATTAGTAGGAGAATATTTATCTAAGCATCCTAAAGTGAANAATCTCCAATATATTGGTGATCCAAATCANCCCCAACATAAATTAGCAAAATCCCAACAAAAAGGATTCGGCTCTATGATGACTTTTGAACTANAGGGTGATTTCAATGATGCAATGTTATTTATAGATAGTTTAGAAATTGCCACAAGAGCTGTTTCATTAGGTGGTGTGGAAACTTTGATTTCTCATCCTGCATCTACTACTCACTCAATCATAAGTGAAGAGGACAGATTAAGAGCAGGTATCACGGACACTTTGTTTAGATTAAGTGTTGGTATTGAAGAAGGAGAAGATATTATTGATGATTTTGATAATGCATTCAATAAATTAACAAACTAGTGATGTCCCTTGNACACTTTAAATAATCAAATTAAATATCAAATAGAATTGAAAAATTGCAACATCATAATTAGAAATGTATCTGTCGAAGATGCAAAATCAATGATTGAATATGTAAATATTATATCTAGTGAAAGTGATAATTTGACATATGGTTCTGGAGAATTTAATTTCACAGTTGAACAAGAACAAAAATACATTGAAAGTATGAACAACAACCCCCTTAATTTATTTATTCTTGCAACTATTAATGATGAAATAGTATCCATAGCTCAGATACAATCCAATAAGAAAATTAGACTATCTCATTTAGGTCAAATTGCATTATCGGTCAAGCAAAAATATTGGCGAAAAGGAATAGGGAACCAAATGATGAAAACATTAATANAATGGGCAAAAAATAATAATTTTAAGAAATTAAATCTTGAAGTTACTACTACAAATGAAGGAGCGATCTCTCTCTACAAGAAACATGATTTTATTATTGAAGGTACAAATAAAAGATCTATGATGATAAAAGAAAACTACATTGATACATATTACATGGGTTTAATCATAGATTAACTTATTCTGATCAATTTTTTGTTCAGCAATTAATTTATTAATATGCAACAATAGATTTCTTTTTGCAAAAACATGCATTTCTAGCGGTGTGTCAGCATAACACAATTTTAGAATTTCATTAATTGAATATATTCCTTTTTTTACTATTTTTAATATATTGTTTTCTCTATTTATTCGATGTTCGATGTATTTCACTATTAGATTTTTAGGATCAAAAATGGGTGGTCCGTGAGCAGGTAATATTAAATCAATTGATAATTTTCTAATTTTACTGCATGTTTTCATATACTCTATCATAGATCCATTATCATAGTCTAAAACCGTAGATCCAACTCCTACTATATGATCTCCAGAAATCAAAACATCTTTTTTTTCATTCAATAATCCTATATGACCATCAGTATGTCCAAATAAGTCTATAACTTGATATAATTTGCCACCTGGATTCAAAATATAACCTTCATTGACATTTATTTTGTTTAACTTTGTATCTATCCTTGAGTTTGTATTTTTATGTGCATATACTATTGCATCAGGAAAAATTTTCTCTATTAATTTTAGTCCCTCCCAATGATCCAAATGATGATGCGTAAGAAAAATAATGGGGGGTTTTGTTAATTTTTCCAATATTAACTCAAGATGCTCTTCACCATTTTTATTCGCACCTGGGTCAACTAAAATATAATTTTCATATCCTTCAATGATTATTAAATTAGTATTAAAAAAAGGTTTAATGGTAGATGAATTGATTGGGATAAATTCAATATTAGGGTATATCTCAATTTTTGATTGAAAACCGGTAGGCAAAAATGTTTCTTCTAAAGATTCCTTTATGAAATTTTCAGTATCTATTTTTCTTAATAAGTGTAAAATTGGTGGTGGTAGTAATATTTTCCCATCAATCCAATTTTGTATCGCTAATTCGGGATGTATCCACATTCCTTGAACCAACTCTTGACCATCGACTTTTGGCATTAAATTATCAAACATTTCAGACTTAATATAATAATATGCGGCAGAGTAAATTTGATTTGTAAAAGGTGGAGTATCTTTTTTACCAACATACTCAATTTTTTGTATAAAATTATTTCTAAATTCCGAGTTATATGATATTTTATTTATTCCTCTTTCTCTATCATTTGCCTCGAATATGTTATTATTTCCAATTACTAATCCAATTTCCTCATAAAGCTCTCTCAGAATTGTATCAATGACTTCTTTTTCTGTCCCTTTCCAGTTATCATCTAATTCCTCATCTATTTTTCCTCCAGGAAAAACCCAAAAGTTAGGAAAGGTCCTAAGTTTTTTTGATCTTAATCCTAGGTAAACTTCACCTGTGCTTTTTCTAATTATAATTGAAGCAGATTTGATCACATTTAACATTTAAATCACAAATCCTTAATTGTAAAATTATTCAATAATGTTTTACTACTCAAATTTTTCATAATTTCTCCATATGAAATACCTAATTTAGGATGAATTATATTAAANGCAATATCACTAAGTGGTTTGGCAATATGTATATATTTTTCAATTTCAGGGTCAGGTAATATAAAATTNTCATCCTCAAAAATACCCTCCCCATAAATTATTAAATCAAGGTCAATAACTCTCGATTTGAATTTGTCCTCAGTTCTAACTCTACCCATATCTTCTTCTATTTTTCTTAGAATTTTGAATTTAATATCCAAAGGACTAAAATCACTATATATTTCTATCACTGCATTAAAATAATTTCCAACATTGGTTTTCACAATTGGTTTAGTTTCATAAATCTTAGAAATCTTTTTCACATCATAAAAGTTCGAAATTTCATGAATCGCTCTTTTTATATTTTCACGAGGTTGAATATTAGATCCTAATAATATGAAACATTTTTTTAGCAAATTATTTCCTCTCTCTTANTATTTCCACTCCAACTGAATCNGCAAATCTNAANGCCATCGGTTTNTCAACNCTCACTTTAACTTTCAAAGCACCTTGTTNNATAGCAATATTTGCAATATCNGTTGCCAATTTTTCTACTAAGTANGGTTTGTTATTTTCAATATGTTTTATTATTGANTTAGTTAGGGCNTTATAATTNAGCGTATCTTTTATGTCATCAGTCAATCCAGCTTGATTTAAATCATAATCAATTTCTAAATTAACTAAAATATCTTGTAGTTTTTCTCTCTCCCAATCATTAATCCCAACAATTCCTCTTGTTAGTAAATCTTTAATTAATATTTTATCCATATATCATTAGTGATTCATAGGTCCTATTAAACTTTCACCACCATCGACATTAATTATCGCTCCAGTCACATACTCATTTTCAGCCAAAAATCTAACACAATGACCAATTTGTTGTGGATTACCGGATTTTTTTAATGGAATATTATTAATCATATCAATCCACTCTGGTTCATTGCCACTCATATGTGGTGGTGGTAAAATTGGTCCAGGCAATATACAATTCACACGAATATTTGGAGCCAATTCTCTTGCCGAAATTTTTGTTAAATGTATTAAACCTGATTTACTAATTCCATGTGAAGCAAATTTCATCCAAGGATATACTCCACTTAAATCAGAAATATTAACAATTAAACTATCATTTTTCGATTTCAAAATATTTTCAGTTTTTTTAGTTATTAAAAATGGTGCTTTCAAGTTGATATCAATTGATTTATTCCAATCATCATAACTTGTTTCTATTAATGATTTTTTTATAAAACTTGCTGCTGAATTTACTACTATGTCGTATGTATAATTTTCATTTATTTTTTCAAATAAGTTATCTATTTCCATTTCACTAAATAAATCTGCAGAATATGCTTCAACTTCAACTCCCAAATCTTTTATTTCATTAACTGTGTTCTCAGCCTTTTCCTTTGACTGACCATAATGTAAAATTATATTACTTCCGTAATTTGCAAGTTCTAAAGCAATTGCCTTACCCACTCTATGTGCTCCACCAGTAATGATGGATGTTGATTTTTTTAAATTCATACTATCACTGTTTTAACATTTTAAAAAATTCATCTTTTTTATTCAAATCAGTTTCGAAAATTCCAGATACAGCCAATGTTTTCATGTTCAAATTTTTCTTCTTGACTCCTCTCATAGCTGCACAATCATGTGATCCTTCTACCATAACCATTACACCTAAAGGAGAGAGAACTTCTTCAATAGTATTCAAAACTTGATTACATAGTCTTTCCTGTATTTGCAATCTTCTTGCATACATTTCAACTATTCTTGGTATTTTACTTAGTCCAATTACTTTATTTGAAGGTATGTAAGCCACATGTGCCACTCCTGAGAATGGTAACATATGATGTTCACAAAGACTATCATAGGGTATATCTTGTACTAAGACCATCTCTCCAGTTCCATAATCAACTTCAAACAAAGCATCGTTAACCAAATCCACAATATCTTGGGAATATCCATCCAATAATTCTTCGAAAGCCTTAGCAACTCTAAGTGGAGTTTTTTTCAAACCCTCTCTCTCAGGATTCTCACCAAGAGCAATCAAAATCTTGGTTACCGCTTCACTTATAATCTCTCTTTGTTTTGATAGACCATTTTTTTCATTCGTTAGAATTTTTTCTAAATTAGGTTTTTCCATTTTTTATTCACCTTTTTTTATAATTATCCAACAACCTTACTTCGTATGATATTTTTATATATAAATATTGACTTAATCGCTATTTAATATGATACTTAAATTTCGCACCCCATTATAAATCTAATTTTTTTTAATAATATTTATCAATGTAATCTATGATAATCTCTTATGGATGATTTAGTAAATATTTTGGATTTTCAAAACATATCAAAAAAAAATATTCCTAAAATGGCTTATGATTACATCAATGGAGGATCTAATGATGAATTAACATTATCCCGAAATGTAATGGCTTTTAGAAACATATTACTAAAACAAAAAATATTAGTTGATGTTTCAAAAATCAAATCTAGTACAACTTTATTTAATTCTTCCATAGATAATCCGCTTTTGCTTGGAGCAGTTTCACTTCATAAGTTGTCTCATCCCATGGGTGAAATAGCAACAGCTCAAGCTGCAGAAGCCCTCAATACAATAATGCTTCTAAGTTCTCTTTCAAGCACTTCTTTGGAAGATGTATCATCTGCATCTAACTCAGATAAGTGGTTTCAATTGTATTGGAATAAAGATCGAACATTGACGAAAGATTTGGTACACCGTGTAAATGGGTCAAAATATAAAGCTATAGCCTTAACTGTAGATGCACCTGTTTTAGGACATCGAGAAAAAGATGTTTATAACAAATTCACTCTTCCAGATGATATTTATTTAGAGAACTTCAGAAAATATGCTCAAGGGAAATTACCTGTTCCCCAACAATCAGGATCTGGTTTAGCTCAATATGTAGGGCATAAAACAGAAGACTCCATTACTTGGTCCGATTTGGATTGGCTTAAATCTAATACAAATTTACCAATAATCATTAAAGGACTGCAAACTTATGAAGATGCAAAATTAGCACTAAAGCATGAAATACAAGGTATTATTGTTTCAAATCATGGTGGTCGTCAATTAGATGGTTCATTATCCTCCATAGAATGTTTACCAAGAGTTGTTGATGCAGTAGATGATCAAATTGATATTTTATTAGACTCAGGTATAAGAAGGGGAAGTGATATTGTAAAATCAATTGCATTAGGTGCTAAGGCCGTATTAATAGGAAGACCATATATTTGGGGATTAGGTGCTTTTGGAAAAGATGGTATAATTGGAGTTTATAACATACTAATAAAAGAATTCCTCACCACGATGAAGTTGATCGGATGTAATGATATAAATAAACTAGATCATTCTTTTCTTGAAGATCATTCAATACCAAATTTTTCTTAAATTTGTTTAATCTGACAAAATATACTTTTTAAAAAATTAATTTAATGATATTTTTGAGATGAGATATACTCAAGATGATCCCTTAATAATGATACCTGGTCCAGTATCAGTAAACAATGATGTTTTCAAAAAAATGTCTAAAAGAGCATTTGCTCATACTGAAAACACATTTACAAAAGCATTTCAAGGATCTTTACAAAATCTTCAAAAACTTCATCAAGTTTCAGAAAAATATACTCCTGTTGTCATAGCAGGTGCAGGAACATTAGCCATGGAAATTGCTATGATAAATTTATATGATGATAAAAAAACTAATCATGGATTAATTTGCCAATCAGGATATTTTGGTGACCGATTTTCATATATAGCTAACTCTTTTGGATTTAGACATAATAATTTGATATCAAAAATTGGTGAAGGTATTAAGGAAGAAGATTTAGTTAAACAATTCAAAAATAATCAAACTGATTTTGCCTTTATTCAACACGTGGACACATCTACTGGTGTATTGAATGATATCAAAATGTTTGCTGAAGTTTGCTCTGATTATGATGTTATTTCAGTGGTAGACGGTGTATGTGCATTCAATGGCCAAGAATTAAAACAAGAAGAATGGGGTATTGATATTTACTTAACTGGCGCCCAAAAAGCACTCGCTCTTCCTCCTGGTCTGGCAATTTTGATGTACTCGCCCAAAGCTAGAGAAATTTCCGAAACACAACATCATATCCCTAGCTATTACTCAAATTTAAACAATTGGTGGCCAATAATTGATTCATATATGGCTGGGGAGGTAAAATATTTCTCAACTCCAGCAACTAACCTAGTTGTTGGACTTCATGAAATGTCTCAACAAATACTTACTGAAGGAATATATAATGTTTATAATAGACATAAACAATTAGCTACATATTTTCGAGAAGAATTAGAAAATCAAAATTTCAAATTTCTTACAAGTGATGATTATTTTGCAAATACAATGAGTACTCCTCTTTATTTAAATGAAGAAAAATCTAACGATTTTCGTAAATTAATCCTTCAAAATGGAGTACTAATCGCAGGAGGTATTCAAAAAGGCTATGGTCATAAATATTTCAGAGTAGGGCACATGGGTAATGTTACAAAAGAAAATATTGATTATACTTTAGATGCAATAAAAAAGGCACTATAACACAAATTTACTCGCCCATCATTCTCCAACACAGCAAAGTACCAATGGTACCAAATTCACCCCAAGTCCTCATCAACATTTTTGCATTTTTAATATCTGGTACCTCAGACAGGTTATACAATATCTTTAAACCCTTTCTCACAACTAAATCCAAGGCCGCACTAACATCTAATCTACCAAGACTAAATATCATGAACATATTCACAGTCCACGGTCCTATCCCTTTAATTTTAGTATAGTGCTTTAAAATATGCTCACTATCATATTTTGAGTGATCCAATATTAACCTGTTTTCAAGATCTAAATTTGCTAATCTAAGTAACGTTTCCCTTTTGGAATTGGTAAGGCCTATTTCTTTGAATTGATCAATTGTTAATTCCGATACATTTTTTGAATTTATAATTTTTACTTCATTTTGCAACCTTTCTATGAATATTTCGGCAACTTTACCACTTATCTGTTGTCCAATCACCCAATAACATAAACTTTCGAAATAAGAAATATTCAAGACTTTTAGCTCAATATCATTATTTTCAAAAAATAATTTTAATTCGCCATTATTTTTCAAAAATTCATTTATCATATTTATATTTATGATATTTGGTCCGTTTCCCTTAAGATAAAATGGTGTATAATCCAAATTTCCCACCTTAAGCTATCCACAATAGAGGAGTTATTTGTAATAATATTTGGGATAACACATAGGTAATTGCTATCCAATCCTTTGCATTTTTAAAATTATTAATAAATTCATTATAGCTCAATAAAGAATCTGAAATTATAAATAATAAAATTCCAAATAATGATGTAAATCTCATCAGAGTAGGAGTTGTAGATGTTATTACAAAACTCAAAACTAAGATAAATAATATAGTCACTACGATTGTATAACACAGATTCGCAAATTTTATGGCATCATTCATCTTCTCTGAACTACCAACTTTGTTATACAAAATATAAGCCGTGAATATACATAGTATCGTAATTAAAAAATCGTATAAGCCTTCCAAAGAAAACTCTAAATTATAACCTCCTATGTTAAATTGATAAAACGATATAATATACATTATATGAGCAAGTCCAAACATCATAACACCATCAATTGTTCTGAAATTTGTAATCTTGATATATTCTGCCATCAACATGTCTCCAAAAAATGATAATAATATTGCTATCAAGAAATAGTTTAATACTGAAAATTCATATTCAATACGCCCGAGTATACTCCCAATCAAAATCATGAAAACCGATATTATGAAATCTCTTTTCTTTTTAGTTTTTAATCTAATAAATAAGAAAATTAAAGAAAATAAATAACATACTAAAGTAGGGATCACTTATATTATTAAAGTATCCTCAATTAATTAAACTAACTTTTTGAGAAATAAATTCTTGCTCATTCAATTCTTAAATAAGTCAAATAAGAAAATATCTGTCAAAATTGCGTCAGTATCAATTTTTGATGGAGTTAATATCGTATAATATATTCCACTTTCTACTCCCTTGCAATATGCTAATTCAACTATCGCTTTCTTATCCCCTCGTTCATGTTCATTGAAGTTAAAATAATATTTATGCCCCAATAATTTTCCTCCATCATTTTCTTTGTCAATGGATGGTAAGTCCGTTATTAGTAATTTTATATTTGGAAAATTTTCTGTCAACCATTCCATAAATTTTGGATCAAAATGAATGGGATTTGTATTTGAAAAATCAAAATATTGATCCAATTCAGAATATTTAGTTTTAACAATCAATATTTTAATATCTTTCAGAAGATCTAACTGCTCTATATGTTCTTTCTTAACACAATTATCCTTAAAACTAATATTCGATAGATCTACTAAATAAGAAACTCCCATTAAATTCGACCTAGGGATTTCATCTAATCCTATTCCTTCTTTTTTCAAATGCATGGGTGTTTCAATATGAGTTAAATTATGTGGTGTGAAATTTAAAATGTTGACATTGCATGATCCACCTTTGCCTGTATCCCCCGTAAAAAATTGGTTTTGGAATGCAGTCTGAGAAAATTTAGTTAAATTAAAGGCGTTAGGTTGTAAATTTTGTTTTATATTTACACCTCGACTAATACTTCTTGGTTCACCTAATTTGTATTTTTTATCATTATATTCCAGAAATAACATAGACCAATCTCAACATCATCTTTAAAAAATAAATTTTAAAAAAAATAAATTTTTATTAGCATATTATAGATTATAAATCATGGGCATATGACCATTCTTTCCTCATTTATAAAATTTACAATAATTAAGCTATTCTATCGTTATTTTGGTTATGATGAGTTTATATTTACCGTGGTTTCTGGATTGAGATCATGATTGGGATCAACTACCCACCCTTCAATGGCCATAACTGACACCACCTCATCAGGTGTATCTAGTGCTAGCAGATGATTATTATCATTATCAAACAGATCGCCAAACGCAATGGGACTGATCTGTCTCATGGTTCCATCTCCAGCTCGAACTGTGACAACATATTTTTGCAAATCTGCATCTCCTGGCTCATCTCCATTTTCCAGCCTTATCCCTCCAGACCAGGTTACTCGTACAACCTGTTTGATTTCTGAATTATCAGGTACTCCTGAACCGGTATAGGTATTTCTACTGGGTCGCTGGCCTTGATTTTCTCTCCACATAGACTCCGGTACCAACTCAGCAAGCACCAGAGTAGGTCCATCAAGAAGTGGAACAACCTCAATGAATGATCCTTTGAAATTAATTGATCTATCCATGGAATACAGGTTACCCACAATTTCAACCATTACAGCAGGATCATCGGTTGAACCGTAGAAACCAGTAAGCAAAACAGTTCGCAATTCTCCCTCATCAACTGCTGGTGCGAAGGTGACACCATGTACATAACCTAGTTCACCGGACTCCATGGTAACTTGAAAATCTCCAGCCTGCACCGATGAAAGATCTACCTCATCTGAAAAGATTACGGGCATGCCATCCATACCATCGGAACCCATGACAAAATTATTTGCTGCTCTGGGTAGTGTATCATCCAACCCAAAAAAGGCTACTAGTAATCCATCTGTTATCACAGGAACACCAATATCTTCATCAGTATCCGTTTGTTCCAGGCTGGTATACTGATATCCATAGGGGTCATACAGAGTATGTCCAATAGGAAATATGATCAAGACACTCAGGATCACAACCGGAAGAAGAAACCAGCTATGGAGAAAGATGGGTTTCTTATAAATACCATTTACATGCTTACGCACGTGCCATGTTGCAAATTCTATCTGAGTAACCCTGCCTATCAGCAACAAGCTGAAACCAATAAATATTGATACAAATGCCTCCACTCCATATGAAGGTGCATGAAAAAGGTTTACAATAACGATACTGCTATACCCCGCTGCAAGAATATATTTTTTGTAAGCATTGCTGGAGAGGCCAAGGATAATTACAGCCATGAGTAAACCGATGATATTACCAGTAATCCGAGGGAATTCAATCAAATATCTGTTTACATGAACGAGTATGTCTAGTAGGTTCCACAGGAACAAATATACGGCCAGAGTGGGAGTTGCCGCTATTTTGTTGAGGACATTCATATAAGGGGATAAGTTTGTACATATTTAAATTTAATATTGAATTATCGAACATTATGGCTATAGCACTATACTCAACAAAGATTATATCATGATATTATTTTAATTTTGATCTAAATCAAACCATGATTTTAAAGTATTCCAATTAACGCTCTATATATACAATAAATCGCAGGAAGCTGAATTATATGGTATAAATCATTATGATTAAAATATTTATCATTTAATGATATTCCCTTAACTTGGACAAAAGAACCTATGAATGTAATTCCTATTGAACCTATTAACCATAATGAAATTATATCTGGAGAATAAAAATAAGATACCAATTTTATAACAAATATTAATGATAGAGATATCAAATAATTAATTACTGTAAATAAAAATTTGTCACTAATAAATACAATATATGAATTCACCAATAGTTGTATAATACCAATTATCAATATTAATAAATAGAGATCATCTGATACATTCGATATTTGTAATGCAAACAAAATAAACAAAAATGTACACAAACCTAAACCTAAACGTGTCAAAATCCAAATAGATTTGATTTTACTTTCATTCATGATAAGTTTCCATCCATGAGCAGACCCACCGAAAAATGCACTTATCCCTATACTTCCAATCAATAAACTTCCAATTATCATCGGATTTTCTAAATTCAACTCACCTTTAATTTCAATTAAAAACACTAACCACAAACAATATACAGTTATCAAATAATCTGTTAACATGGTTACAGGTTCATTAATTTTCATTAATATCATTTCTATTAATTTTTTAAAAACAATTTTACATACTAACAGATTATGATTTAACATCAAATCATATTTATTACATTACCAAAGGGCATTTTATTATCATTGATAATCATCCAAATAGTCTCAAATTGATAATTATCTGTAGGAATTACTCCATCCCCATCCGTAAAATATATCACTAAATTCGGTTCAATAGACTCGGCATATTGAAAAACAGGTCGAAAATCAGTTCCACCTCCACCTAAAAATATATGATCAAGTACATTTTCCCCAGATTTATAATTTGATATTTTTTGAATTTTAGAATCACAATCAATAACTATCAATTCTAAATTATTTATACTTTGAATAATATTTTGCGTCTCATTTAAAAATAATTTTAAATTCTCCTCATTGATCGAACCCGAAGTATCAAATGCTAAAATAATTTTTATATTTTCTTTTAGCATTGAAGGTAAATATATGCCTTGTCCAAGCATTTTCCGGTTTGGAGAACTCCAATTCATATCATAGGGAAGTAATTTTTGAATATAGTTTTTCAATTCTGTGGTCCAATCAATTCTCAAGTTAAAGTATTTTTCAACCCATTTCTTGACATTATCATCCATGTTTCCTCTTTTCAATAAATTATCATATTTTTCAAATACAATGCCCTCATTTAACTTATCCGCATATTGTACCTTGTCCATATTTCCATTTAACCCCATTAATGTTTCAATATCGCAATTTAGATCCTCAGTTCCTAATATTTGAGATATTGTGTTCATATTATTTTGAAAACTATAGCTTTCAATGTCTAATAGATCATTTTGTTTCTCGTTTTCATTATCCTCCTCATTATCTTCTATGTTCCTTCCAAGTTTATCCTCTTCATTGTCTTCAAAATAATTTAATAATCCTATATAGGTGTCTTCAACTGATTTGTTTAATAGTGACTTAGGAATTTTTGACATATCATGTAGATCCCACATATTTTTTTCCTCAAATCTCCCTTGCATATCCCATAACGCATTAAATACAACAATGTCCGAAGCAATTCCCCAAACTTTCCTATCAAACTTTTCTTCTCTTTCATAGTGTCTATAAATTATATGCATTATCATATGCAATAAATCTCCTTTGATTTTCCCTTTCCAGTGATCCCTTTCATTAATTAACTCTGCAATATAGCTTTCGGAAAAATAAAAATAAATTTTATCAATTGCAAATTTTGCTAATTTTTTTTCAACAACCATTATTTGGAAAGTAGATAACAAATGTGAAAATAGTGGCTGTTCTAGAATTAATTCAGTTTTTACTCTATTTAACTCATCTAAATATAGTTTAGCTTCATCATTTTTACTTTTTTCATAAAGAGTTTCGTACTGAAAAATTTCATTAAGTCCTTCCTCTCCATGTTCCATAGTTTCAACAAATCAATTGAGCATAAAAAATTCAAGATAAAAACATGAACTGAAGAAATTTACTTCACAGACGGATAATTTCCATTAAGTAAATATTATATTAATTTCTTAATAACTAAAGTGAGTACCTCTTTGATCGCTAAAATTAATTATTTACTTAAATTATCTCGTTATAGATTTTGGTTATATTTAGGGGGTACTTATTTAACTGGCTTTATAATAGGTGCTAATTCACTGACAAATTTCACTACCGGTAAATTTCTACTTCACCTAATTTATTTTATGATACCCGCAAACATTCTCTTGTATGGAATAAATGATTTGTTTGATCAAGACACTGACATATTTAATCACAAAAAAGAAGATAAAGAAGTAAAGATAAATTCTTCAAGAGATGTATTTTATCTAAAGTCTTTACTTATACTCTGTTATTTTGTATCGACATTCCTTCTCTTATCATATGATAATTTTAATGAAATTATATTGTTTCTCAGTTTTATTATCCTATCAACAATTTATAGTTTACCTCCATTAAGATTAAAGGCACGTCCAATATTTGATTTTTCATCAAATATATTATATTTTATTCCAGGAATACTTGGTTATTATCAAAATACAGGTATAATGCCCCCCATATTAACTTGGATTGGATTATATTGTTTTACTTCAGCCATGCACCTATTTTCTGCAATACCAGATATATCATATGATCGAAAAGCCTCCGTTATCACAACCGCTGTTAAATTAGAATTTAATAATTCTCTAATTTTGTGTTTAATTTTTTGGTTATCCTTCTCTTTAATTTTTTCATTCTATTACCGTTTTCTTTTCCCTTTAAGTATACTCTTATTGATTTATCCACTAATCCCTCTTTATATTTTAATAACAAAAAAAGAAAATATAGATCAAATTTATTGGTATTTTCCATACATAAATGGTATAGTAGGTTTTATCATTTCAATAACTATGGGATATCCTTATCTAATTGAACTAATTGAGTTAATTTTTTGAACGCTTTCTATCTTTTTTAATTAAATCTCTTACAATTGTTGAAGATATCAAAACCATAGGAACACCAATTCCAGGATGGTTATATTGACCAGTATAATATAAATTTTTAATTTTTTTAGATTTATGTTTGGGTCGAAACATTACCGATTGGAATAAAGTATGTGATAATCCTAGCGCAGTCCCTTTATAAGCATTATAATCTTTAATAAAGTCTCTATGGCTAAATATCCGTTTCACCTCTATTTCTTCTCTTATTTTTCTGTTTGTTAAATCCTCTAAATGCGTAATCATTTTATCAAAATACATATTCCTTATTTCATCACTATCTTTTAATCCAGGTGCAACAGGTACCAAAATAAATAAATTTTCTTTATTGGGTGGTGCAACTGTATCATCAGTTTTTGATGGATTACATACATAATATGAGGGATTTTTTGGCCATCCAGGCTCTTCAAATATTTCTCTAAAATGATTTTCCCAATCATTATCTAAAACTAATGTATGGTGTTCTATTTCGGGTATTTTGGTATTTAATCCTAAATAGATTAAATATGCAGATGGAGCAATTATTTTTTTGTCCCAATACTTTTTGTTATAAGATCTATATTTTTCTTCTAATAAAATACTCTCTGCATGATGATAGTCTGCATTAACAATAACTCTATCATAATAAATTTCTTGATCTCCAATTTTTACTCCTTTAACAGTTTTATTCTCCACTAAAATCTGATTTATTTCTTTGTTATATTCAATTTGTGCTCCATATTTTTCATTTAGTTTAACTAAAGCTTCCACAACTACTCCTATCCCACCTTTAGGATACCATACCCCCATATTAAAGTCCACATGTGACATTAATGAATAAATTGCAGGTGTGTTCTTTGGATCTCCACCTAAAAATACAACCGAGTAAAGTAATATTTTTTTCATTCTTTCAGACTCAAATATTTTATCGATTTTACTTTTTAAATTACTAAAAATATTTAATTTTAAACCTTTTACTAACAAATTTGGTCTCATTAGTGTAAAAATTGAATTAATGTTTTTATATAAAATTTCATTGATTGATACCTCATATTGAAATTTAGCTAATTTCAAATATTTTTTCATTTTCTCCGCTCCATTATTTTCTATCTGATCAAATAATTTGAAATTCTCCTCTAAATTTGAAGATATGGTAATTTCATCTCCTTTTCCAAAAATCATTTTATAAGCTGGGTTTAACCTCACCAACTCAAAATAATCGGAGGGGGATTTGTCAAATTCTCCAAAAAATGTTTCAAAAACATCAGGCATTAGGTACCATGATGGTCCCATATCAAATTTAAATCCCTTTTCTTTGAATACTCTCGCTCTCCCACCAGGCCTATCATTTTTTTCATAGATTGTAATTTTATAACCCTCTTTAGCTAACAAGGCGGCCGCAGATAATCCTCCAAACCCCGCTCCAATAATTGCTATCCTTTCCTTTTTATCCATAAATACACCTCATCTATTCATTAAAATTGTATTCTCTCCCCTTCCATGAAATCTCTTTCGCTCTATTAAAAAAGATATTGTCAATTAAAATCCAAGAAAGCAAAACTAAACCAATAGGCAAAATGAATAAATAATATAATTTATCATCATTTAATTCAACATCCACTAATATAGATCCGATAGAGAATATACAAAATAATACAATCACTTCTATACCATCATATCCTTCTATGATGAATACTGGTAGTGTTATTAAAGGAATAACCTTCCAAATCAACAAAGAAAATACTGCTATTATTGATCCAATTTTTTTGTCACTCATAGACTCATTTGCATTCCGACTTAAACCATTTAGTATCTCATCATAATTTGAATACATTCTCACACTGTATATCTTATTACCATTAAATGATTTAAATGAGCCTATACTTGAAATTTTACTTGCTAAATGTATATCTTCTGCGATTTTATCTTTAATGACTTCATGACCACCAAAACCATCATATGTTTCTTTTTTAACTAAGATGTATTGACCTATAGCTAAATCTCTCAAATATTTACTCCCATATCTTCCTCCAAAAATAAGAAAAATTAATGATTTAAATGAAGGCATAATAATTTTTTCAATAATGGATAACGACATCATTTTTCCGATTATTGATAATCCATCTAAATTCATTTCTAACATTTTCTCTACAGCAACATTCAAACTATTTTTTGAATGTATAGTATCTGCATCTGTAAATAAATATAAATTTCCATTCGCTATTTTTGCTGCATTCCAACATCCCCATGATTTCCCTAACCAATCATCCGGTAATTCTTCTTCCTCAATAATATTAACTACAATATTATTTTCGTTAAAATTATTTATAGTCTTATTTGCAATTTCTATACTCTTATCAGTACTTGATCCATCCGCAACAATAATTTCATAGCTTGGGTAATTTAACGTCAAGAGATTTTTTAGACATGTTTTAATGTTATTCTCCTCATTTCGAATAGGCAATATAATTGAAACAGAAGGCAACTCTGTAAAATTCACCATATTTCTAATGTTAATGTTTTCATATAACAAGTACCTATAAGCCGTCAATAACAAGTAAAGTATTATTATTAATGAAGATGCAAAAATATTCGAATATATTTTTAATCCTAATATCTCTATTATCTTAGAATTAATTGCAAATCCGATATTATATACAACTAACAATAATATAAAGAATTGATCTAATAATTTATACCATGTCATCTTATAATACCATTCTAATGTTTTGGCGTCTTGTAAAGAATTATCAAAGATAATAATTTTATTATCACTTTTCTCAAATTTTTTATCAGCCTTATTTGACCAAATAGTTAAGCATTAAAGAAGATATATCCACAAGTGATTATAAATGACAAATATTTCTGAAATTGATATTCCTCAAATTTCCATCAATAATATGAAAAAATTGATCACTGGAATCTCAACTGACATTACCACCGCAGGGACACAAGCATTAATGTTATGGGGGTCTCCTGGTATAGGTAAATCAGATTTGGTTAGACAGTTGGCTGAAGATTTAGATCGGATATTTGTCGATGTACGTTTATCTACAATTGATCCTGTTGATTTAAGAGGACTTCCCATGATAAATGTTGAAGAGCAATTAACCAATTGGCTTCCTCCATCATTTTTACCAAATGTTCAATCTGAGCCTGGTATATTATTTTTGGACGAAATCAACGCCGCACCTCCAATGTTACAAGCTTCAGCTTATCAATTAATTTTAGATAGAAAATTAGGTGAATATCAAATACCAGAAGATTGGTTGGTAATCGCAGCAGGCAATAAATTATCAGATAGATCCGTAACTCATAGGATGCCTTCTGCTTTATCAAACCGATTTTCACATTTTGAAATAATAGTATCCAAAGAAGAATGGTTTCAATGGGCTTGGCAAAATAATATCGATCCTTTCATTATATCCTTTTTACGATTTCACCCTCAATTGTTATTTGATTTCAATCCACAAAATAATAAATTAGCATTTCCAACCCCCAGGTCATGGTCTTTCGCATCTATATATAGTTCAATAAGAGACGAAAATCCAGATTTATATTTTAAAGGTGTGCAATCATGTGTTGGTTATTCAGCAACTAAACAATTAATGGCTTTTTCAAAAAACAAAGATATGCTAATCGACCCTGAAATTATATTATCCGGCAAAGATTATTCATTGCCAAACGACCCCGGAGTTCATTATGTTATGATGGGTGCGTTGATACAATCATTATTAACAAATCCTTCATCTGATCGGATAACAAATTATTTTGAATATGCAAATTCTTTTGAGAATACATCATTCTCTGATTATGGAGTTGTTATTGTAAAAGAATTAATTAATGCTTTAATGAACGATAATCCATTAGCTAATAACGAAAATGGGATGACCATTCTTCAAAAAAACTCATCTTATAAATCATGGTTAAACAAACATTCTAAACTTTTAATGGAAATTAATTCGCAATAAATTTTTGAATTTTATCAATCACAGATTTTAATATATTATTCATAACTTTATCATCATCAGCTTCTGCAACTAAATTTATAATTTTAGAATCTTGGTGAGATGCATAAACACTCACCCAGCCTCTAGTAAACACAACTTTTGTGCCTGATAATATATCTATATTATATTTGAATTGTAACTCCTTCTCATAACTTACAATCTCTTCAAGGTAAGCAAATAAATTATTATTTAAATTATTATTAACTTCAATAGATTTAATCTTCATTGGTAATAATCTCATTTTATCTAAATACGATGATAAAGGTTGATTTAATTTTGATAAAACTTCGAGCACTTTCAATGCTATAAACATTCCATCAGAATCAACAGTAAATGCCGGTGCCCAAAAAGATCCAGAATCAGATGCACCAAATATTCCTCCTTCTTCTCTTATTTTTGATGCTATCGCACCTGGATAATCTCTAACCCTAATGACTTTAACGCCATCTTTATCCATTTTTTCAACCATCATGTCCACATTCTTCGAAATACTCTCTGATAATATGATATCTCCTAAAGATCGATCTGCTATATATGATACTAATCCCGCTGCAACACTATCAGATGATCTTAATTTACCCTTTTCATCACAAAATACTGCTCTTCCTCCTTCTACATCAAACGCTACTCCCAGATTCGCATCATTTGCGATCACTGTTTTAGCAAGTGATACTAAAGACTCAGAATTAGGTAAACTTTTTGGAATTATTTTTGGATTAAATGAATTTATAGCGATAACTTCCACATTTAGATCATTCAAAATACTAGGAAATACTATTGAAGTAGGACCAAGTGCACAATCAATGACTACTTTAAAATTACTATTTGCAATCGACTCTCGATCAATCACATTTTTTATTCCTTCAATATAGACGTCAGTTGCTCCAGTCGCATCTTCAATATTTATCATTTCAGCAGGAGAAACTCTTCTAATATTTTTATTTTTATAAATTTCTAATATTTCATTTAATTTTTTGAATGTTAGTTCGGCCCCTGTTTCATCAAATATTCTTATACTTGTTTTATCGTCCTCATAATGGCCCGAAGTGAACATAACACCCGCATCAGCTCCAAAGCGTCTAATATAAAATTGCAACAAAGGTGTGGGAGAACCATGAAAATCTAAAGCAGATACTCCAGTCGACATCAAACCTCCAGTAAACGCTCTCTTCATCATTCTACTATCAATTCTAAAATCTCTTGCAATAGCTATTGTAGCTTTATTTTTTAGCCATGTTCCTACTGCAGCCCCTAACAAAGCGGCATCTTCAGGTAATATTTGTTTATATGATCCTACTATTCTATTATCTTGAATAATTGATTCAAAGCTGTTACTCATTAAATGATCTCCATTTATCTCAATATCTATAATCATTATTCGTTTGTATTAACTTTATGTTTGATGGTACAACCATTTTATATTGATGATCAGAAGTTTCAATATTTACATTTTCAGATAATATGCATTTGTCAATTGAACCATCCTTAATTATAGACACATTATCCATTACGATCGAATTTGTAATTTTTACCTTTTTCCCTATTTGAATATTTTTTCCCAATGAAACATAAGGTCCGATAATTGAATTACTATCGATTCTACAATTATCACCAATTAAAACAGGTGGTGTAATTATACAACCATCACCTATTTCAACATTTTCTCCAATAAATTCAAATTCATTTCTCTCATTTTCCCTTGCTAAGTATGGCTTACTTTTCTTCTTCAATACATCATTATTAGCCCAAATATACTTTTCATGTATTCCTGCATCTACCCAATAAGGATTTGACAAATAACCCCTCACATCATATTTATGATCTAATAAGTACGGGAATACATTTGATCCAAAATCCATTAACTCACTATGTTTCATTATGATATCTACTAATTCATTATCAAAAACATAGATGCCAATATTGGCTAAATTATGCTGAAGTGATCTGGTTGCTTTTTTTCCAATAAACATTTTAGTCGTCATCAATAATTCATTCGGAGTTGGTTTTTCTAAGAAAAGATGTATTTTATTATCATTATCTAACATAGTTAAGCCAAACTGACCTGGAGTTTCAACTGGTTTCAAACATATTGTTGCAATAGGATTATTAGGATGTTTCATATGAAAATTCATCGCATCCTTTAATTTCATATTTGTTACAATATCAGCCATGGTTATTACAATATTACCATCTAATAAAGATCTATCATAATTCGAAATTTGTCTTAAAACATCAGCAGTATCCTTACTATCTATTTCAGGAATTATGATCTCACAATCTTGAAAATACCCTTTAGCAATTTGTTTATCTACCCACTCTCTAATCAAATTGCCCTTATATTTCACTGCAATTATTATTTTTTTTATTCCAGCATCCATCACAAGATTAATTGCATAATCGATCATAGGTCTATTTGCTATCTCAAGCATTGGTTTTGGTTTTTCTTGAGTCAATGGAAATAATCTGCTACCTATCCCACCTGCTAATATTACTGCTACCCAGTCCTCTGACATTTATATTTACTTATCCTATAGTTAGTTAAATTATAAATTATAAAAAAATTATGGGACACTCCATATTGATATCTCTTTCAATAGTAATTAATTATTCAATTTTTTTTCTTCCTTTTGAAAATCTAAAGAGAAAATGGAATAATATGGTAATAAACAATAAGACATATTCAATTGTCACAAATATCCACTTTACATCTTCCACACTATTTACTGCACTAATAAGCCAGTTTTGGAAATTATCTTTATTTGAATATATCAATATCACGAATAAGTTTTCTAACGCATCTAATGATCTTGAAATAGCAGTAATTATAAATCCAATATCACAATATCTCATAATAAATTTACTATCACTATTACTTTTTCTTATTATTGAAAATATAGACCAAGCGAGTCCAACTCCTGCAATAATAAACATATAATCAAAAAATGTCAATAATTGAACTTCATTCATAAATGGTTCAAATGCAGTTAAAATGGTTTCAATTTGATTTCTATCTGAAGCATTTTGCAAATCTGCAGTGCTATATCCTGATTTTTCAATCTGATTTGACAATGGTACAAAAGTAAAAATAATTAATCCAAAATAAGATGTTAAGAAAAAAATCATCATTATGACATGATTTTTGACCGTAAGTTTGGAAGAATACCAATTACTCAATAAAGCTATTCTTGACATTCACTACCTCTCTCATCATCATAATAATAAAGAATTATCATAAATCAATTTCCAGACTTTCAATAAATTCGGGATCTTTACGCCAAAGCGTATTTTTTTCGTAGATGTTTGCAATATTTATTATCTTCTCATCATCAAATCTATTACCAATAAAATTTATACCGACAGGTAATTCATCAATATATCCTGCAGGTATTGTAATGTTACAATAACCGGATACTGCTGCGATTTGGGAAGATCCTCCTCCATAAAAATCTCCATTCAATTTATCTGCAATCCATGCTGGTCCACCTGAGGGTGCAACTAATGCATCTATGTTATTATCAACAAAACACTTATTCAAATTCTCTTTAAAAATTTTATATGCAGTCATTGCCTCTAAATATTTCTCAGTTTTCAACCCCTCTCTATCTAATGCCATTTCAATAAATTCTTGACCAAAAAACGGCATTGTTAATTGCTCATTTTCTATATTATATTTTTTTAATTCCTCAAGAGAATAAATAGTATTGTTCTCTCTATTCTCAAAATAATTAATAATATCTCCATTATATTCATGAAGTAAAACTTCAAATTCAAGCATACCCAAATTTTCAGGAGTTTCTAATTCAATAGGATCTATAATCTCTGCTCCCAATTCTTTTAGTTTTTCAATTGAATTATTTATCAGACTATCTACTTTATCATGAAAACCAAATTTATCTCTTAAAACTCCTAATTTATAGTTTTTCAAATTTGATTTATTGTTATCAATTTGAAATTCATACATATTATCATCTAATTTGTTCATAAACTTATCTTCATTATCATAACCTGATATGGCATTCAAAATTTTACAAGCATCTTCTACACTCCTTGTCATTGGTCCTGCAGTATCTTGTGAATGTGATATTGGTATAATTCCCGCTCTTGAAACTAGTCCCAAACTTGGTTTAATTCCAACAATACCGTTTGCTTGAGATGGAGAAATTATTGATCCATCAGTCTCAGTTCCAATGGCACCTATCGCTAAATTTGCAGCAATTGCAGCTGCAGATCCAGATGATGAACCAGATGTACTCCTATTTAATACATATGGATTTTTAGTTCTTCCTCCCCTACTACTCCAACCAGACATAGATCTTTTTCCTCTAAAATTTGCCATTTCAGATAAATTTGTTTTTCCTAATATTATTGCCCCTGCCTTTCTTAATTTTACCACTATACTTGCATCTTTTTTACAGTCTCCTCCATATTCTTCGATTGTTATAGATCCAGCAGTAGTTTTCATTTTATCATCAGTATCAATATTATCCTTAATTAGAATAGGAATACCATGTAAAGGCCCTTTCATACCATTTTTTTCATAATATGCATCCAATTCCTTTGCTATTATGATAGCATCCGGATTAATCTCAATTATCGAATTTATTTTGGGACCACTTTTATCTATCTTATCAATTCTTTCTAAATATTTAGAAACAAGTATCTCGGCAGTTAAATTTCCATTTTTTATTAACTCATGTACTTTGGAAATGGTATAATTCATCATACAAATATCTATATTTCCATTAAAAAAATCATATAAAATACTATGACTTTTATTTTTTATTTTTAATCATTTCCTAAATTTTTATTATACAAATTTACCCATTTTAAGGCTGATTTTTTCCAACTCCAATCCCTCTGCATACCATTTTTTTGTATCTCCATCCATTTTATTTTATTCTCAAATGCTTTATTTGCTCTATTAATCGCAAAGATAAGATCATCCATTAGATACTTCTCAAATAAGAACCCGTTTTGTTTTGAATTATTTTCAATCACCGTATCTGCCAAACCACCCGTTGCTCTTACAATAGGGACCGCACCATAGCGCATCGCATACATCTGTGTGAGACCACATGGCTCATATCTTGAGGGTATTAACAAACAATCTACACCCGCAAATATTTGGTGTGAAATTTTTTCATTATAATAATTTAAAAATTTAAAATTATTTGGAAATTTTTTTTCTATATCAGATAATTTGCTTTCATATTTTTGATCTCCAGTACCTAATACTACAATATTTATTCCCATATTAATTATGGAGGGTATACTATCTATTAGTAAGTCAATCCCTTTTTGATCATACAATCGAGTAGTTAGCCCAATAAGCAATCGTTCTGAATATTTAAACTCTAATTTATTTAATAAATCTATTTTATTTTCAAATCTCTTCTCTATGTTCTTTACATCATATTTTACTAATAATACTTCATCCCCACTAGGGTCATAGATGCTACTATCAATACCATTTAGAATTCCAACTACTTTATTACTATGATTTTGCAGATCATCATCTAAACCAAAACTATATTCTTTAGTCAATATTTCCTCTGCATATTTTTCACTTACCGTTGTTATCTGATCTGAAAATCCAATTGCGATTTTCATAAAATTCACTTCATTATTTGAAATTTCAAGTTCATCAACATCAATAAATAAACTTTTTAGGTGATCTATACTCATTTTACCTTGAAAAGCAATATTGTGGATAGTAAATATGTTTTTAATTTCTTTATGTTTTCTCATTAAATAAGGTAGTAATCCAGTATGCCAATCATTTGTATGTATAATGTCAGGAGTCCACTTCTTATTAATTAAAATAAAATTAGCAGTCAACAGATTAAACATAGTAAATTTTGCGTTTAAATCCCCTTTATACGGTTCATCTAAGAAAATTGGATGTTTTAAAAGGTAAATTATTACTCCACTTAATTCATCTTTAGTCTCATAAATTTGTATTTCTTCCCCGAATGGATCTTCTAAATATATTTCAGTTCGTTCTAAACCATTTATGACTATATTTGTATAATATGGAATGATAATCCTCACATCCACATTAAGTCGTTTAAGCTCTTTAGGAAGTGCTGAGGATACATCTGCTAAACCTCCAACTTTCACAAAAGGAGCTAATTCAGCAGATATCCATGCTACCTTAGTGGGCATTATAATTTAATATTAATCTACCATTATTTTATATCTACTTTTGATTATATTTTTTTTTGGAACTTAATATTTAATACTCGCTCATTATACATTAGATATTAAAACATATGCCAAATACGGATCATTTAATTTTTTTAAGTATTAAATTCAATGTTATATTATGAAAGCCTCAATTTACAACGGGACAAAATATGAAATTAGCTGGAGTTTAGATGACACCTTAACGGATCCAACTTTAATTCGTAACATCGAAGATGCAGGTAATGAAATTGACATTGATTGGAAAAAAAATGAATTTTACTCATCAATCGAATTATTACTTGAACATTATTCTAAAATTGATTTGATAGAAAAATTACAAGATGAAGATCCGGAAATACTTGAAATAATCAGGCTTACGCTCGAAAATCCAATTGCCGGTAATTCTCCTGTTTTAGAAGATTTCATCCGTTTATATCTTCCAGTCATGCTAGTCATAGTTAATACATTTTAAAACTCACAAAATTATTCCAATTTAAAATTATAAAAAATTCAATCAAATACTGCGCTAGTTATATATGATAATATTTTACTAAAATTTTTAGGAAGCAGAAATTAAATGATGTTCAATAATCAAAATTTACCCATAGATGAGCTAATGGATATTGAAATTTGTGATTATTGTGGTGAATTAGTAAATTTTGAAGATTTATTATTCTGTAAATCATGTAATTTTGACTTATGTAGTTTACATATCGATGGACTGCCATCCATTAATAAGGAACTTCCTGCATGTCAAATTTGTTCGCAAAACTCAATTATTATAAAAAATCCTGACTCAAAAAATTAAAAATAATAGATTATAGATCTACTTGATTATGACTCTTTATATAATTAATTTATTGATAAGCCATATGCGAAAATTATTTTTGGTAATATTTTTAATTTTAATGTTATTCAGTTCCTCACAATCATACGCACATCAAACTGTTTCAAATATAGAATATCCCGATAGCTTAAATGAAAAATATTATACCACAATTGATGTTTATTTAGATCCTAATTTAGATTATGATAACATATTGAAAGTAATTAACTCTATTAATGGATCCAGTTTTTCTTCTATCAATGAATATTATTTCAATTCAACTAATATTTTGATATTTAACTTAAAGCTAATACAAAATTCACAAAAACAATCAATCATGGATTATCTGAAAATGATAGAGTCTTCAAATGAAATGAACGGTCATTCCTTTAATAAAACTGCATTTGAAGAAGGAGACTCAAATGTTTATACGAATATCACTGGTATTAGTTATGACGCCCATCTTACATTAGAATGGATAAGTAATAATTTCTGGGATGGGATAACAAACAAGCATTCATTATACTTATTTGATTTCTCAGATATGCACCCCAACGAGAACCATTGGTTTACAATAAAGCCTACTGACATAGATACAAATCAATTTCAAACAGGTTTTTTTTCAGGCACGAAAGGCTTAGTTAATGGGAAGTCAGTATCAGCATGGGGAGGCCACAAAAATCAACCTATTCATTTTATTGATTTTTCTTCAGAATTATGGTTTGGAGATTTTATTAACACTGCTTGGGGTCCATACGGTTACAGTGACACACTTCTTTCTTCAAAAATACAAGATTTTACCGATGAAGATGATAAATATTTATGGATTGGTGATTATCTTACATCTTTTACCTCAACAACTTATAACAACCAAATTTTTTGGGGGTCTCAAATTGGTCAATCCGTTAAAGTCCAATCAATAATACTTTTTGATTGGTATTCATATGGATATGATATATCTGATAGCAAATGGCTTTTAGGAGTTGAAGAAACTTTAAACGGATTTCAAGAATCTTTCGATTGGTTAGATTTTAATGTTACAGAGCAATGGTATAATTTATCTGCTTATCAAGAGTTACAAAAACAAATGGATTTGTCAAAATATAAAAATGAAGATGGTCAAACATATATCGAACTCAACAATGGTTTATTTGACTATATTGCTGGTACTTTCATACCTGATAATTTTGATTTTGAAGGTGAAGATATCATATTACCCTCTCTTGTATTCTTTCTTAATAATTCCATATTCACCATTGGAGGTTTGCCAATTGCAGGTGTAAGCACTGGAACATTTCAACTACAAGGATTAAATCCAGAACGATATTATGATGATAATGGAAATAAACTTCGAGGTTTTACAGATGTAATATTACATGAGGTTGGACATTCATTAGGTCTTCCACACCCCTTCAATCCAAATGATGGTTGGGTTGGTGACATGACTGCATCCGTAATGGGTTATTACACCTCAGAGCCATCATTTTCTCAATATGATATTAACTCATTAGGATATTATTATAGTAATCATTACCTAATGCAATCTAAATATCTCAAAAGTGAAATCACTTTACCACAAGATCAGCAATATATCTCAGATTGGTTAACTCAATCAATAAATGAACGAGATACTTGGAACTTTAAATCATCAATAGAATACTCTCTTAAAGTCATATGCAGTTATTCATCAATAACAAACAATGATGACGATAGGTGTGATGACGTTGACATTCAAGCTCCAGATGAGACTTCCAGTGGTATTAGTAATACTTCTACAAATAATTCTATCTCCACTTCAAATGACTCATCTAACATAGATGAAACTTCAATCGATCAATTAAACTATAGTCTAATTCCATTAGTAATCTCTTTGATAATTTTAAATAAATTCACTAAAAATAGGTTAAATTTTTAATAATCATTTGAATTAAACAATAATTCCACCATTTTTAAATTATGAATCTTAGGGAATATAATTATGAAACTGAATGTGAGAATTATAAATTTCACCCTCATATCCATTTTAATAATAATTAGTTATAATTCAGTATTTTCAATGAATATTAATTCTCCTAATTCTAACTATAATATAAAAAATAATGATACAAATGTCTCCAATTGTAATAATTCTACCTCTAAAATAATCCAATCAAATCAAATAATTATTGTAGACAACAATGAACGAAATTATAGAATAACCATACCATCATCAGATAAAGGAACTCCCTTATCCGTCTTATTTATTTTTCCAGGAGGTGGAGGTTCATATTCCGAATTTCCTCAAGTAAGTAATTTTGAACAAAGTTCAGAGATAAATAAGATGATTATCATATATGCTATTTCAGAAAAAAGATCAATAAGTGAAGGGGAATGGTTTCTTAATTCTGCATCAACATCCTTTTCTGATATCAACTATGTGGATACTATTTTAGATAAATTAATAGAAAATTTTTGTATTGATGAAGCAAAAATTTTTGCAACTGGTTATTCATTAGGATCTATGTTTACATATGAATTAGCTTGTCATTTAAGTTATCGATTTACAGGTATCGCTTCTTATGCAGGTTCTATGCCTTTATTTCCTATCGATTGTCAATATGATTTTCCAATAAATATCATGCATATACACGGTGACTCTGACTCAATTATCAATTATAATGAAAATTGGGATTGGAAAGATGGAGAATTTGAAAATGTTGGTACGATGCGTAGTGTCAGTAATTTACTCTCTTTTTGGAACACTAAGTATAATTGTTCAAATCCAATAAACTCTATAGAGATTAATTTTGAACTATATGATCTTGGATATTGTAATAATAATGTCAGCGTAAAACATTATAAACTAATTAGTCAGGATCATGAATGGCCAATTTTTATTAATTCTACTTATACATCAGATATNATTATTGATTTCCTAATTTCAACTTCCAATAAACCCTTATANTCAAATACATCCNTTTNCAACACATCATCTTCCATNGTTTCAACAGATGTTAACTCTACAAATTNTGAAACAAGTTCCTCAGAACCCGAAGTTTCANTACNAGTTGGTTTACCATTTCCTTGGTTGACTTTTATAATTGGATTTTCTGTGTTTTTACGATTAAGACCTAAATTAAGTTAGATCATATTTTTATAAAAATCATCTACTTTCTTCCCCAATTCATTTGGGTTGTAATCTACTCTTTCAACGCTGTCTCTTATCCATCCAGGTAATTGTTCAAATACATTTTTTTGACTAAACCTCTCATCCCCCAACATGATAAATGCAACATCATTCAAACTTCTAACTGGTCTACCTGCTGCTTGAGACGCTCTNTTTATTGCAGGAATTTGATATGCCAATGCTCTTCCTTTTTTAGGAAATTTACTCTCTAAATATTCAATTTGACTTTGAGTTTGTACACTCGGTGGAGCATAAGGTATTCCAATTACAATNACACTCTGCATATATTCTCCCGGGAAATCAGCTCCCTCGGAAGATCTACCACCCAAAACTGAAATTAGCACCGCACCATTGTTATCCGCTTCATTTTTGAATTTTGATACGATTTTATCATTATCATCAGAACTCATACCTCTTTTTATTTCATATATTGGTTTACTAATTTTGTTCTCCAATCCACAATCCATTATTTTTTTCAATATAGTATAGGATGGAGTAAATATTCCTATATTTTTTGGCGTATTTTCTACAATAGAAACTATAGAATGAACATATTTCATCCACATCATATCACTTCTTTTATTATAACTTGTTGTCAAGGATTTTGTTATCACAGTTTGAATATTATTNGACTNATAAGGCGAAGGTAGTATATTNGTTATAGTATTTAGACGATTTAATCCTAACAATAATGAATATGCATCCGGATCACCTAATGAACCACTCATAGAAAACGAAGAATGTAAGTTATCTAATATTTCATAAGAAACTATTGAAGGATCTAATGATGAAATCTTTAATATCGCATTCTTATATTCTCCCGTCATTGTTTTTTCCAACGAAAATGAGTATTCGACTTTTCCAATATTTTCATGCCACTTATATAAAAATTCACCAATTCTCCCTATAAAACTTCTTGGCTCTTTATCTTGTTTAGCAAGTCTATTTCTAATAATTGAACCAGCTTCAATCATTTCAATAAAAAAATCCTCATCAATTGTAGTATCATAATAATTAACATCATTGAAATCAATCTCAAGTTGATCTAAAAACATTGCTGGATCTATTCTTAATTCATATTTATTCCCCATAGTTCCAACTAGTTTTTCTATGTTATTTTCTAAAGTTTCTAAAAAATATTCAATCTTATTTTCTCTATATAACCTTGCTTCCCTAAGGGCCTGTCTAATNGAAAANGACCTTATTTNATCACTATTNATTTGATTTATATTCTCTGCCAGATTATGNCATTCATCCACTATCAAAATAACATCCTTCAGATCACAATTTAATTGCTCTAAAAATATTTTTCTAATATTGTGATCAAATATATAAAGNTAGGAACANGCAACTANATTTACAGTCGATAATGCTAATTTTGCAGTTTCAGACGGACAAACNTATGCCGCATCTGCCATTTCCAAAATAATTTCGGCATTCACNGGACGCATAGAAATTTCTTTAATNAAAGGTAATACTCTTTTTTCATCACTCATATTATTCCAATATTCACATTTTTTTGAAGTCTTTAATTGTTGACACANNTCTTGAACGGCTCTATTATTATTTGCATATTCTTTCACCATGGAGTTCAAACATANTGCTCCTCTACCCCTTAATCCTANGCCATTCACTTTGACTCCTTCTTTTTTTTCAGATATCTCCTCTAATTCATCAATTACTCTATCGATTTGAGAATGAGTTCTAGCTAAATACACTATTTTTTTGTCATATCTCTCAGCATACGGAATCACTAGTGATAATAATGAAATTGTTTTACCGGTACCATTAGCCGCCTCCAAAACAAAATGAGTATTCTCTTTAATTCCTTTCTTTTCTATAAAATTCATAATTGTTCTTTGCAATGGTCTCGGTTCATAAGGGAAATATTTTTTCCAACTTTCCTCACTATTACTTAACATTAGATCTATATTCNACNTTATAAATTGATATCAATTAAAACTAATGCTCAGATATATCAAAATCAACGGATTTTTTTCCTNGTTCTAACGGTAACTTTGACCCAAGCATAATTACCACACTTCCCATAAGTCCAGTTACATATCGACTATGAAATCCAGATTTTACAAATATTTTTTTNAGTGATTGGGGAGAATAAAATCTCGCATATGTTTCCTCCAATAATCTAAACGGAGCCTTTCCTTTAGTTACCACGAATGCNGCTATTTTTCCCAATAAACTCATAAACCTCCCTACGTATATATCTACTATAGGTGCCATTAATGTAGCTCTGCGTCCCATTTCTAACATTGAATATCGTCCGTAATCTCTGATTATTCTACCATGCTCTGATATTGTCTGATAATAATTGGTGAAATGTCTTCCTACAAAACCAGAAAAGGCACCATCAAACGCTTCTTTTCTAAATGGTAATTTAGTTGCATCACCTAATAACAAATCCATACTACCTTCTCTTCTCGCAATTCTATCATTACAATATCTCAACATCCCATCTGTAATATCCATNGCCACAACATATGNGTCATCTTTTTGTAAATACAATTCATTACCNAAATGTCCAGTCCCNGTTCCTATGTCTAACCATGTCATATAATCTCTTTTTTCATCTTCTCGTAACGCAATTAAATTTTTAATAGTTAAATATCTAAATTGTTTATCTGTGCCTAATGACATAAACTGATTAATCGTATCATAGGAAGTCGATAATATTTTGAAATCATCTTTAACCATATCATTATATTGAATTTTGGTTTCTATATCATTTTTATTTTGAATAATCTCGTTTTCAAATTCATTTTCTATCCCTAATTTTCTAGAATAAAAGTCGTCTACGGCTAAAATAGACTGCATGCCAAGGGACTCAGAATATGTTCTATCTACTTTTTCTTTAAAGGTAGACTTCTTTTTTTCATTGAAATCTGAAATTATTA
>PBWW01000032.1 GCA_002728275.1 Candidatus Heimdallarchaeota archaeon | reverse complement strand
TTAGGAATCAAAGATGAGCTATTGGAAATAATAAGCAAATATAATAAAAACTTATTCACTCTCATTGAAGGAGATATCAAAGACAAAAATACTTGTATTTCGGCTTTAAAAGATGTTGATTTTGTTTTGCATCAAGCTGCCTTAGGCTCTGTTCCAAGATCAATTTCTGATCCATTTAGTTCAAATGAAGCAAATATTACTGGATTTTTAAATATGCTCATTTCAGCAAGAGACTCTAANATTAAAAATTTTATTTATGCTGGTTCAAGCTCTACCTACGGAGATCATGAAGCTTTACCAAAGGTAGAGAATGTTATTGGAAAACCAAANAACCCTTATTCTATTACTAAATTTGTAAATGAACTTTATGCAGATACTTTTGCAGAACATTATAATTTTAAAACAATTGGCTTGAGATATTTTAATGTTTTTGGNCCCCGACAAAGAGAAAATGGAGATTATGCTGCGGTTATCCCTAAATGGATTAAAAATATTTTAAATAAACAAGATGTAGAAATTTATGGAGATGGTGAAACCTCAAGAGATTTTTGCTTTGTTGAAAATGCTATTCAAGCCAATATTATTGCAGCCCTTACTCAAAATGAAAATGCTAAGGGCCACGTATATAATATTTCTGTTGGCGGTCAAACTTCTTTAAATCATTTATTTTCTATGATTCATAATACTATTGAGAAATCACTTGGAGAACAAATTAAGATAAAGCCAATTTATAAGGATTTCAGACCAGGCGATATAAGACATTCAAGAGCAGATATATCNAAGGCAAAAAAATTATTGAATTATGNCCCTANTCATAACGTTGAAANAGGAATCANAGAAACTGTAAATTGGTACATAGAAAATAGAAAATAGAAAATAGAAATTAGAAAATGAAAGTCTTAGTAACAGGAGCAGATGGGTTTATAGGATCTCATCTTACTGAACTCTTAATAAAAAATGGCTATGANGTTAAGGCTCTAGCTCAGTATAATTCTTTCAACAATCTAGGTTGGCTAGAAGAAATCCCATATAAAAATAATAAAAGATTAGAGATAATCTCAGGCGATATTAGAGACCCCTTTTTTTGNAATAACCTTACTAAGGATGTTGAAATGGTTTTTCACTTAGCAGCGCTTATTGCGATTCCTTTTTCTTATTTAGCCCCAGAATCTTATTTCGAGACTAACTTAAAAGGTACCTTAAATATCTGTCATTCATGCTTAAAGAATAATGTAAAAAGACTAATGGTTACTTCGACAAGTGAAGTTTANGGTACCGCACAATATGTTCCTATTGATGAAAGCCATCCNCTTAATGCTCAATCTCCTTACAGCGCGAGTAAAATTGCTGCAGACGCACTGGCTAAAAGTTTTTNCAATTCTTTTGACCTACCAGTTACTATAGTAAGGCCCTTTAACACTTATGGACCAAGACAATCTGCTAGGGCAATAATTCCTACAATAATTTCTCAAATAGTTGANNAAAAAAAATTTTTAAAGGTTGGAGANGTATCCCCAACNAGAGATTTCACTTTTGTAGAGGATACATGTCAGGGATTTTTAGAGATTGCTAAGTCAAAAAAAACAATCGGAGAAACAATTAACATTGGGACTAATTTAGAGGTAAGTATTAATGATTTAATTACTACGATAAANGATATCACTGGAAGTGATATTNAAATTAAGTATGAAACTAAGAGAAAAAGACCTAAAAATTCAGAAGTATTTAGATTAGTTTGTGATAGTNATAAGTTAAANAAATTAACTGGCTTTAATCCTAGCATTAATTTAAGAGANGGTCTTATTGAAACGGTAGAGTGGTTTTCAANAGCTGAAAATCTCNCTAAATATAAGCCTGATATTTACAATGTTTAACGAATTCACTAAATTCGTAAGGGATTTATATGGTTCAAAAGAATTTATACCTCTTCATGAGCCTACTCTNGGACTAAAAGAAAAAAAATTTCTTGCAGANGTAATCGANACTTCTTTNGTATCGAGNGTTGGAAAGTCAGTAACTGAGTTCGAAAAAAAAATCTCATTCTACACGGGAATAAAATATGCTGTAGCAGTAGTGAATGGAACTTCTGCACTACACCTTGCTCTTAAAGTTTCTAATGTTGAAGAAAACTCCGAAGTAATTACTCAGTCTCTCTCTTTCGTAGCAACATGTAACGCAATAAGATATTGCAACGCATATCCGGCATTTTTAGATGTAGATAAAACAAACCTAACAGTAAAACCTGAAACAGTAGATAATTTTCTTAATAAGTTTTGCGAAATCAGAAAAGATGGTTTTTGTTGGAATAAAAAANCAAATAGAAGNATATCTGCTTTATTGCTTGTAAATACNTATGGATTTCCAACGGACACTTGGGAAATAAAAAAGATATGTTCAAAATATAAAATACCAGTAATAGAAGATTGTGCAGAGTCTCTAGGGAGTTTTATTAGAGGTAATCATTGCGGCAGAAATTCTGATATTTCAACTTTGAGTTTTAACGGAAATAAAATAATAACTACAGGTGGTGGAGGAATGATCTTGACTAATAATATTAAAATCGCCAAGCAGGCTAAACACCTCTCGACAACAGCTAAAATTTCGCATAAATGGAAATTTGCTCATGACCAAATTGGTTACAATTATAGAATGCCAAATTTAAACGCAGCTTTAGGTCTTGCCCAATTTAAATCTCTTCAAAAATTTCTCAAAAGTAAAAGATACATAGCCAAGAAATATCAGACGTGGGGAGAAAAATTTAATCTTAACTTTCTCAAAGAAAATGAAATATCTCAAGCAAATTACTGGTTAAATTGCTTGATCTTAAAAAATAAAAGAGAAAAAGANGGCTTCATCAAATTCACACATGAAAACGGAATAATGACTAGACCTGCATGGACACCAATGCATAGGTTAGAAATCTATAAAGATTCTTTCAAAGATAACCTCGAAAATACAGAATGGGTCTCAGATAGACTAGTTAACGTACCAAGTTCTCCAATAACCAAGTATCAATGACAAAAGTAAAAGCAAGAAAAATCTGCTTTCTTACTGGTTCAAGAGCTGAATACGGCCTGTTATCAGGTTTAATAAAAAAAGTACAAAAAAACAAAAGNTNTTCTTCTCAGCTTATTGTAACTGGCACACATCTTTCTAAAGAATATGGNAATACCATTGACTTTATTATCAAAGATAAAATTAAAATATCTCGAAAAGTTGATATCTCTTTAATCAANAATACAAAATTAGGAGTTNCAAAATCACTTTCTTTAGCTGTAGAAAAAATTTCAAGAAATCTAAATAATTTAAATCCAGATTTATTAATTTTACTTGGGGATAGATACGAGACTTTTGCTGCTGCTGTATCTGCTACTATTCTTAATATTCCTATCGCTCATATCCATGGAGGGGAGACAACGCAAGGTGCTTTTGATGAGTCTTTTAGGCATTCAATTACAAAAATGTCACATTTTCATTTTTGCTCTACCAAAGCTTATAAAAAAAGAATAATCCAATTGGGAGAAAACCCTAAAAATGTCTTTTGTGTTGGAGCCCTTGGAATTGATAATATTTTATCGAATAAATTTTTAAAAATTAAACAATTAGAAAAGGAATTTTCTTTACCATTTTCAAAAAAAAATATTTTTATTACCTTTCATCCGGTAACTTTAGAGAAAAACTCCTCACTGCAATNTTTTAAAAATTTANTAAGATCTTTAAACAAAATTGAAGACGTNAGTTTATTTTTCTCCAAATCNAATGCTGATCCAGAGGGCAGAAAAATAAATAACGAAATCGAAAGNTTTGTAAAAAATAATCCTAGCAAATCGATAGTTAGACCTTCTTTTGGACAGCATTTATATTTTTCATTATTAAAAAACATGGATTTAGTGATTGGAAACTCNTCTAGCGGGTTAATTGAAGTTCCTCATTTTAAAATACCAACTATAAATATTGGAGATAGNCAATTAGGAAGAATAAAGGGAAAAAGCGTNATAAATTGTTTACCTACAGAGGATTCTATTGATAGCGCAATTAAAAAAGCTTTTTCAAAATCATTTTTAAGTGATATTAAAAAATTCAAAAATCCTTATGGAGATGGGGGAGCTACAGAGAAAATAGCAAATAAAATTTTTTCTCTTAATTTAGATAAAATCTTAATAAAAACATTCTATGATCTTTAAGGAATAATTATCAAACCATGAAAAAAACTTACATCATCGCTGAGGCTGGAGTAAATCATAATGGTAATAAAAAACTAGCCTTGGAGTTGATTGATATCGCAAGTGAGTCAGGAGCAGATGCCATTAAATTCCAAACTTTTAAAGCTGAAAATCTAGTTACCCCTTATGCCAAACAAGCAGCATATCAATCTTTAAATTCAGGAGTAGAAGAGTCTCAATATCAAATGTTAAAAAAACTTGAGTTAGAAAATGAATTCTATTTTGATTTAGAGTCAAGATGTAAAGAAAAAAATATAGATTTCTTATCCACTGCCTTTGATCTCGAAAGTTTGAATTTTTTAGTATCTAACTTTAATTTAAATTACCTTAAAGTTCCTTCTGGAGAAATCACAAATGGACCCTTTCTCCTTTCTCATGCTTTAACAGGAAAAAATATTATTCTTTCAACAGGAATGTCTGACCTTAAAGAAATCAAAAAAGCTTTATCAGTTTTGGCTTTTGGCTATCTTAAAAAAATTGAAACAAAAAAAATTTTAGAAAAGGATTTGACTGACGCATTTAATTCAATAGAAGGACAAAATATTCTTAAAAAAAAGGTAACTATTCTTCACTGCACTTCAGACTATCCTGCTTCAATTAATGAAATAAATTTAGGAGCAATGGAAACTATTAGAGATAAATTTAATACAAAAGTAGGTTATTCAGATCATTCAAAAGGATTTCTTGTATCTCTGTCAGCAGCAATCTTAGGAGCTAATGTTATAGAAAAACACTTCACCAAAAATAAAAAACTAAAAGGACCTGATCATAAAGCTTCTCTGAATCCAAAAGAGTTGAAACAAATGATTTCCTTAATAAGAGAATTTGAAGTAATCAGAGGAAGCAAAGAGAAAAGACCTTCTAAATCTGAGATTAAAAATTTAAAAATTGTAAGAAAAAGTATTGTAGCAAAAGAAAAAATTAAAAAAGGAGAAAAGTTCACAGAAAAAAATCTCACATTTAAAAGGCCTGGAGGAGGAATGAGCCCTATGAATTTATGGAAAATTCTTGGAACAAAATCTAAAAAGGATTACGAAAAAGAAGATATTATCCAATGATAAATATAGGTTTTTTTGGGGATGGTCCTTGGGCGGACAATACGCTTAAAAAGATATCTAAAAACAATAACTTTTCAATCTCTTTTATTGTTACAAGGTTTAAAAAACCTGATTCAAAACTAGAAAAATGGTCTAAAAAGCTTAGCGTTGATTTGATTTCTTATGAGGATGTTAATTCTCCTCAAGCTGTAGCTAAATTCCAAAAATACAATGCTGATTTATTTGTTTCTATGTCATTCGATCAAATTTTGAAAAAAGACATCATTCTCTTACCAAAAATGGGTTTTTTGAATTGTCATGCTGGAGCTTTACCTTTCTATAGAGGAAGAAATATTTTAAATTGGGCTTTAATTAATGATGAGAAGGAATTTGGAGTCACCGTACATTTTATTGATGAAGGAATTGATACTGGAGACATAATACTTCAGAAGAAGAGAGTAATTTCCGATAAAGATGATTATTCAACATTGCTAAAAAAAGCAGAAAGTCTTTGTGCAGAATGTTTGTATGAAGCAATTATAAAAGTTGAGTCAGGAGACTTTGAAAGAATTAAGCAAAAATCTATTCATCCTAAGGGTTCTTATTTTTTTAAAAGAAAAAAAGGCGATGAAAGAATAAACTGGAAAAGCTCATCCAGAGATATATTCAACTTCGTGAGGGCATTAACTGATCCAGGGCCATGTGCTCAAACATCTCACAATAAAAAATTAATAAAACTAAGAAAAGTAAAGATTCCAAAAATTAGAAATAATTACCAAGGAATTCCAGGTGAAGTGGTTTTAAAAAAAAATAACCATGTATTCATTAAAACTAAGGACTCAGTAATAAAATTGCCCCTTGAAGATTCGTTTTCAACTAAAAATCAATTATTATTGCAATCTCTTGAGCTTGGGGATCTCTTGCAATAAGAATAGGGAGTAAATTTTGTTATTTAAAAATTGGAAAACTTGTCTGTTAGATATTAATGAAACTTTATCTGATGCAATCTCAAAGTTAGAAATAATTGAGAAAAAAATTATTTTAGTTACTAAAAATGACAATTTGTTAGCAGGCACAATAACTGATGGCGATATAAGAAGAGCGATTTTATCTGGAATAAATATGAGCGATAAAGTCATGAAAGTAGCCAATAAGAATCCTATTTATATTCTTGAAAATACTCCGATTAGTGAAATCAACAAAATAATAAAAGAGAAAGAAGTTAATCACTTACCTGTTTGCAAAAAAAACAAAAAAATTATTGGATTAGAAAGTTCTTTTGATGATTCTTCACCAANAGCACAGAANAATCCTATATTTTTAATGGCTGGAGGATTTGGNAAAAGACTTACTCCTCTCACTGATAAAATTCCAAAACCTCTTTTAAAAGTAGGTTCTAAACCTATACTGCAGATTATTTTAGAAAACTTTATAGACTCAGGTTTTGAAGATTTTTTTATCTCAACTCATTTTATGCCCCAAAAGATTAAAGATTATTTTGGTAATGGCGAAAGATGGAATGTTTCTATTAGGTATATAGAAGAAAAGAGCCCATTAGGTACNGCAGGTGCCTTAGCTCTTTTACCAAAAAAAGAAATAAATATGCCTTTAATNATGATGAATGGAGATCTTCTCACAAGCGTAAATTTTAAAAAGTTACTAGATAATCACAATAAAAGTGGGTCAGCTTTAACAGTATGTATTTCGGAACATCAAGTACAGATTCCTTATGGTGTTATACATAAAAATAAATCTAAATTAGTGAAAATTGAAGAAAAACCATTCCAAAAATTCTTTATAAATGCTGGAATTTATGTGTTANACCCAGATATCGTGAAAAGAATTAGAAAAGAAAAAAAGATGGATATGCCTGCTTTAATACAACAATTATTAGATAAAAAAGAAAAAGTGAATATTTTTCCTATTCATGAGTATTGGTTAGATATTGGGCAAATTTCGGAATTTCAAAAAGCTAATGAAGATTATGAAGGAATTTAGTGATATCTGTGATTATCTTGTNGTAGGAACAGGCTCCATATCTAAAAGACANNTATCAAATCTAAGAGCACTTTACCCAAANTCCAAAATTGGAAATGTATCTGCATCAGGAAAATTGCCAAGAAGGATGAATAAAAATGTAGATTTCTCATATAACTCTATAGAAGAATCAACATCGAAGACAAAAAAATTTGCAATCATTGCATCTCCTGCTTCCTTTCATTTAGATCATGCAGAACATTTTCTTAAAAAAAATATACCNACCTTAATTGAAAAGCCAATTACATCTGATTTAGAAAAACTAAATATTTTTATTAAGGCTTTCAAGGACAAACAAAATATCATNGATGTTGGNTATAACTTTAGATTCAATAANGCCTTGAGACTTTTTAAAAAAACTATTTCTGAAAAAAAGAAATTAGGAAAGATTTCATCTATAAATATAAATGTAGGTCAGCATCTATCGTTATGGAGAAAAAATAAAAACTATAAACATACAGTTTCAGCAAACGATAACTTAGGNGGAGGAGTTCTGAGGGAGTTAAGTCACGAATTAGATTACATCACTTGGATTTTTGGTAAATTCGATAAAGTTTTTTGCAAGACTTCAAATCGAAATATTTTAAAAGTTAATGTTGAAGAAAGCATAGATGCAATTTTTATAAATAAATCAGGATTAAATCTAAATTTACATATGGATTTTTTAAATTCTAAGGCAACCAGATACTGCAGGGTTATAGGAGAAAAAGGAACATTAATCTTAGATCTAGTTAATAATTCTATTTCGTTTATAAAACCGGGGGAAAAAGCAAAAATTTTATATAAAGAAAAAAACCTTAATCAAAACGATATGTACATAAAACTTCTAAAAAACTTTAAAGAAGTTTCTTTAAAAAAAGCTAAACCAGAAGTNAGTTTAAANGATTCAGTTTATATTACTAATTTAATAGAAATCATGAAAACTTCATCGAAGAATAATACTTTATGTCAAATATAAAAACTTATGCTTTTATTTTCGCNAGNGGAGGATCAAAAGGCTTAAAGAATAAAAATTTATTTTCAATNGGCGGGAAACCNCTAATAGCCCATTCTATAGAAGCAGCTAAGAATAATAAAAAAATCCANAAAGTTTTTGTCTCTTCNGACTCNAATGAAATTAAAAATGTATCAATAGAATATGGAGCAGANGTAATTNATAGGCCAAAAAATTTAGCCTTAGATAAAACGCCCGAATGGCTGGCTTGGCAACATTCAGTAAAATATCTTAAGAAAAAAAATGAAGATTTTGATGTTTTTTTAAGCTTACCTTCAACTTCACCATTGAGATCTCAGTTGGATATAAATAATTTATTAAATGCTTTTAACAAGAATGTAGATGCAATCATNTCAGTTACACCATCTTCTAGAAACCCAGCTTTTAATATGGTTAAAATTGATAAAAAAGGCATNGTAAATTTGATAGAAAAAAATAAGAAAGTTACTAGAAGGCAAGATGCGCCAAAATATTTTGACATTACNACAGTCGGCTATGTCACTAGACCAAATTTTATATTAAGCAAAAAAAACCTCTTCTCTGGCAAAGTAAAATCAATTATTGTCCCAAAAGAGAGGGCAATTGACATTGATGATTTAACTGATGCCTATATTGCGGAGTTCCTTTATGAAAGAAGTAAGTAGTTTAAAAAATAAGGCTGTAATTATTTTAGGCTCAACAGGATTAATCGGGAAAAATATTGTTGATNCATTCCTGCAATCAGGAGCTAAAGTTATCGGTGTAGATATAAATAATAGCCTTTTAAAAAAACAAGAAAAACAATACAGAGATGAGCCTTTTGAAGCGATTTGTGCAGATATTACGAATATAAAGCAAGTAAAATCTTTAATAAATTCTTCTTCTTCAAAATTAAAAGGAATAGATGCTGCTGTTAATGTCTCTTATCCAAAAAATAAAGCATATGGAACAGATCTTTGGGATATATCCTTTAACAACTTTTCGGATAATATTTCTCGTCATTTAGGAGGGTATTTTTTCTTTATGAGGGAGTGTGCAAAATATTCAATTAAAGAAAAAAGAGACTTTTCGCTTGTTAATTTTTCTTCTATTTATGGCTTAATTCCTCCAAATTTTGATCTTTACAAAGGAACAAAGATGACTCTCCCTGCTGAATATGTAGCTATCAAGTCAGCAATTCAGAGCTTAAGTCAGTATCTATCCAGCTACACCAAAGGCAGCAAGTTTAGAGTAAATTGTATCTGTCCTGGTGGNNTTTTAGACGGACAAGATAAATTATTTTTGAAAAGATATAACTCCTTTGCTCACTCAAAAGGCATGCTGAATCCTAAGGATATTATTGGTCTCACANCCTTTTTATGCTCAGATGATTCTAAGTATATTCGTGGTCAAAATATCGTTATAGATGATGGATTTTCCCTTTAAATTGGCGGTTTACTAAATGACTGAACTTCCTAACAATTTTTCTCATGCGGTAATGTTTCATCATTTTTATGATGAAAAGCACCCAAAAGGACAAGGTGCTATAAGCGGTGAAGAATTCGAACAAATTTTAGATTGGTTAAGCAATTATTATNTAATAAATGATGCTNATGTTTACCTTGAAAAGGTTTTAAATAATAACTTGCATAAAACTGACATCTGCCTTTCTTTTGATGANGCTTTATTGTGTCAATATGATGTTGCTCTACCNATTCTNAAGAANAAAGCTATAAAGGCTTTCTTNTTTGTTTATTCATCTCCATTTGGAGGCGATCCAGACTACCTAGAAATATTTAGATATTTTAGAACCGTAGCTTTTGAGGATATAGATGACTTTTACAATTGTTTTTTTTCAGAATTTAAACAATCAGGATATGCCTCAAATCCAAATTTTGAGAACACCATACCTAATGACTATTTAGATGAATTCTCATTTTATTCCTTCAATGACAAGTTGTTTAGATTTTTAAGAGATGAAGTTTTAAAACCAAATAATTATAAGAAGCTAATGATAGAAATCATGAATAAAAAAGAATTTAATATGAAAGAAGCTAAAAATATTTTATGGCTTTCTAACAAGCATCTTAGAGAGATAGAAAGTGATGGCCATATAATTGGTTTACATTCAAATTCTCACCCAACGAAAATTGATGACTTAGATATAAAAGCTCAGAAAGAGGAATATAAAAAAAATGCCAATCACTTAAAAAGTATTTTAGACCAAGATATTATTTCAATGTCGCACCCCTGTGGAAATTACGATTCGAATACTCTAAAGATTCTTCAAGACTTAGGAATAAAAATTGGCTTTAGGTCAAATACATCTATAAAAGAAATCAAATCTAATTTAGAAATTCCTAGAGAGGATCATGCAAATATTCTAAAAATAATTCAAAAATGAAGATAACTATTTTTACAAGTAACCAGCCCCGTCATATATCTCTTATAAATAAGTTATCTCTTATATGTGATGAGGTCTATGCAATTCAAGAATGTAACACAGTTGTTCCAGGCCAAGTAGAAGATTTTTTTAAGAAGAGTCAGGTCATGAAAGATTACTTTTCTCAAGTAATGGCTGCAGAAAACAAATTTTTTAAATCTAAAGACTTTTTACAGTCTAACGTAAGATCTCTTTCGATAAAAAATGGAGATCTAAACTTTTTAACTAAAAAGGAATTACTTCCAGCATTAGACTCTAAAGTTTATATNATTTTTGGTTCNAGNTTTATNAAAGGNTGGNTNNTANANTNTCTNNTNGANAAAANAGCNATNAATATTCATATGGGNTTATCTCCATATTANAGGGGATCTTCATGCAATTTTTGGGCACTCTACGATAATAAGCCNGAGTATGTGGGCGCGACNGTTCATCTGCTTTCAGANGGACTTGATAGCGGNCCTATCTTGTATCATTGTCTTCCCANTTTAGAAAATGAAACTCCATTTGAATTTACAATGAAATCGGTACTTGCTGCTCATGAGTCTTTGGTTCAGAGAATTAAGAGTAATGAAATAAATANTAGAGAAGTAATAAAGCAAAATAAAAATGAAGAAGTTAGATATACAATCAATAAAGATTTTACGGATCAAGTAGCTTCAGAGTTTCTTAATCGAAATTTAAACAATCAAATACTCAAAGAAACAATTTCAAACAGAGAATACCCTAAATTAATCAATCCTTTTTTTCTTTAAAAAATTTGAAACACATAAGAATAATTCCTAAATTAGATATTAAAGGACCAAACCTTGTAAAAGGTATCCATTTAGAAGGACTTAGAGTACTGGGTAATCCTGAAGAATATGCAAAGTTACTATCTGAAATGGGTGCAGATGAAATTATNTATCAAGATACAGTAGCAAGTCTTTATGGAAGAAATAGTCTTAACGATTTAGTTTCAAAAACTGCTAGAAGTTGTTTTATACCTTTAACCGTTGGAGGTGGTATTAGGTCTATCGAAGATATTAAAGATCTTTTGAAGGCNGGAGCAGATAAAGTTTCAATTAATACCGCATTTATAAAAAATCCTGACTTTGCTAAAGAGTCTTCAAGAACATTTGGATCATCTACGATAGTTGCTTCCATAGAAGCAATTAATTATGAAGGAGAATTTTTAGCTTTTACCGATAATGGCAGAGAATATACTGGAAAAAAAGTTTTAGATTGGGTTCTTGAGCTTCAAGATTGTGGAGTAGGAGAAATTTTATTAACTTCAGTTGATAATGAAGGTACAGGGGAGGGTTACAACCTTGATCTATATCGCTTAGTTAAAGAAAAGCTTGAAATTCCACTGATTTTTCATGGTGGAGCAAAAGAGCCCAAACACTTCTTAGAATTATTAAATATTTCAGATGTAGATGCATTTGGAGCCTCATCTATCTTTCATTATGGCTTATTAAATCTAGATAGAATAAAAAATAAGTCTNATGACGATGGNAATACAGAGTANCTAAGTAAAAATATATCCTTTAAAGATTTTGGAGATTTTACAATAACTTCTGTAAAAGAAACCTTATCAAATGCTGGATATAATTTAAGATTAGAAAAATAATAAAAATGAAAAATGGTATAGATATTGCAATTATTGATTATGGGTTGAGCAATCTTTATAGCGTAGATTTGGCATGTAAAAAAGCAGGTATAAATTCAAAAATCACTTCTTCTTCAGAAGACATAAAAAAATCCAAAGGAATTATCTTGCCGGGAGTAGGTGCTTTTGATCATGCAATGCATAACTTAAAGGAAAAAAAGTTGGATTATGCCATTTCCAATTTCATCGAAACTGGTAAACCTTTTTTAGGTATATGTCTTGGAATGCAACTTATTATGGACGAAAGCTCTGAGTTCATAACAGCTAAAGGACTAGGATTGATAAAAGGAAACTGCCTTAAATTCGATTTCCAAAAAATAGATAATTATGCTTTCCCTGTGCCTAATGTTGGATGGAACAAAATCAATAAGAATGGGCAAAGTTGGGACAAAACCTTATTAAGCAAAAATGAAGATGGAGATTTTATGTATTTTGTGCATTCTTGTTATGTTGAAACTGACCAGGATGTAGTTACAACTTTTAGTAATTACGGAAAATACAAATATTGTTCTTCTTTAANTTTCGAAAANATTCACGCCATGCAATTTCATCCAGAAAAAAGTGGAGATAAGGGCTCAAAAATTTATTCAGTTCTTTCTGATAATTTATAAAAATAATAGATTATAATTTCCACTTATTTTTTTAATCATATTCCTAAGCAAAGATGAAAAATAGAGCTCTATACGGGTTACCCGAAGAAGTATTATTTTGTAAAAAATGTGTAATTTCTAACCAAAGACCAGCTTCCATTCCAGAGTTTAAACATAAAAAAAATAGAGAAGATGCTAAATATATGCATATAGANAATGATGGGGTTTGTGATGCATGCAAGCATGCCGAAGAAAAAAAAATAATAGATTGGAAAAAAAGAGAAGAAGAGCTCTTAAAACTGCTTGATAAATATAGAAAAAATGACGGTTCTTATGATTGCTTAGTTCCTGGAAGTGGCGGAAAGGATAGTATTTTTCAATCGCATATTTTGAAATACAAGTACGGAATGAATCCTCTAACTTGCACATGGCCACCTATTTTGTATACCGACTATGGATATCAAAATTTTAAAAATTGGATCGATATCGGAGGATTCGATAATGTTTCATTTAGGCCAAATGGCATGGTGCAAAAGCAACTTACTAAATTGTCTATAGAAAATCTTCTCCATCCCTTTCAAACTTTTATTCTTGGGCAGAAGAATCTGGCACCAAAAATAGCAAAACAATATGGTATTGACTTGGTATTTTATGGTGAAAATGAAGCCGAATATGGAAATCCTTTAGCAGATAATTCAAATTCTTTGAGGGATAAATCGTATTACACAATGAATAATTTTAATGATATGTGGATTGCCGGACTTCCTGTTCAGGAGCTAATTGAGAATTATAATATTTCAAAGAAAGATTTAATGCCTTATCTGCCAATTTCTTCTGAAGAACTAAGTTCTACAAATATTCAAATTCATTACTTGGGATATTATTTGAAATGGGTACCGCAAGAAGCATATTATTATGCTGTTGAAAATTCAGGCTTTAAGGCTAGACCCTTTAGATCTCAAGGCACTTATGGCAAGTATCAAAGCATTGATGACAAAATTGATGACCTACATTGGTATACAACTTACATTAAGTTTGGTCTTGGAAGAGCAAGTTATGATGCATCTCAAGAAATTAGAAACAATCACATAGATAGAGAAGAAGCTATTGCATTAGTTAATAAGTTCGATGGAGAGTTTCCAGAAAAATATTTTAAAGAGACAATGGATTATCTCGACATTAACGAGGATGATTTTCATAGACTTTGCAACGAATTCAGATCCCCTCATCTCTGGAAATTTGCTGATGGAGAATGGAAATTAAGAAAAACTATTAAGTAATNACATGAAAAATCCTTCTAAAAATTTCATACAAGATGAAATAGAAAAATTTTTGAAGTTTGAAGAGGTTTTTTTAAAAGAAAAAATAATAATTTCAAAATTTCACGTTTGGCCCCTTATAAGACAAGGAGTCTATGAGCTTATTTTCAGTCACAAAAACTTATCTTTAGGAACTCCATTAGATAGAAAAAAAAAATCTAACTCTATAAAGATATTAAAGTTATTTTTAAAGAATATCTCACTTCTTCCTAAGGACTTAATTTCTTTAAGAGGTATTTTTAAGAAAAGCGAAGTACTGATAATAAACTCAAGCCCAAAGAGAGTTGAGATAGATGGAGATTTTACAAATATCCCTCTGTGGAATTTAACTCAATCTTTAAAAAATTATAAAATTTCTGTTCTTAACACTCAGTCAGTTGATTTACGAATTAAAGGAATAACCAAAATAGATATTTCCTATTTATTAAAAATTTTTACAAGGCTTTCTAAAATATTTTATTTTGTTGACAGGCAATGGAAAGATTCAGAAAAGACATTTGGTAAAAAGGTAAAAGAAACATATGACTTTGANTTAAATTGGAAGCAAGTTTACTCNCAAATTTTTAAACGNNNTCAATATACATCCTTTTTNGTAAAATTAATNATTAAATTTTCTAAACCAAAAATAATCATTTATAACGATAATGGCTATTTAAATGCATCAATTAATATTGCCTTCAAAAAAAAAATACCAACAGTAGATTATCAGCACGGATTACTTTCAAATTATTATGTCCTTTACAATCATAATCAACTCTTAGATCAAGATTATAAAAATTATCTATCAGACTACTTCTTGGCATGGGGCAGTTTTAGATTATCTTCTTACAATAAAAACTATCTAACTAGGGTTGGTGGAAATCCTTTTTTTGAAAAAAAAATTAAAGAATACAAACATATAAAAAAAGAAAGTAAATCAATATTATTTATTTCAGATGGGCATACCACAAAGAAAGCCCTACAGGAGTTAGCTCTTTATTTAAATAGCGAGCTGCATGATTATAAAATTTTCTATAAGCTGAGACCCGAGGAGTATCACACATTGAACGAAGAGTATTCACTCTTTCAACAGGCTTCAAACCATATACATGTTATCCAAGATGACTATAAAGACATTTTTTATTACTTTAAAAGATGTGAATTCGTTATTGGAACTAACTCAACCGCTTTGGTAGAGGCAATACCNTTTTCTGAAGTANTNGTTTANAAAAANGGTTGGTATTTTGAACTTGAAGATTATATTGAAAAAAAACTTATGAGAGATTTTGAAACAAAGGAAGGTTTTTTAAATTTCTTTAAGAACAATATCTCAGAAGTGAAAAAAAAAGAAATATCAAAATTAAAGTCAGATTTCACTGAAAAAATCTTTTGTGAAAATTCAGAAGAAAAAATAAATTTTGAGATTTCTAAAATTATTAACACTAGTTTTTCTGATGAATAACTTCAACTCCTTTGATTATAGAAAGGAAATAGATGGCTTGAGAGCTTTAGCCNTCATTCCTGTTGTATTGTTTCATGCCGGTTTTGATATCTTTTCCGGAGGATTTGTTGGCGTAGATATTTTTTTTGTTATTAGTGGTTACTTAATAACTTCTCTTATTCTTCAAGAAAAAATAAATGATAGATTTTCCTTGTTAAATTTTTATGAAAGAAGAGCAAGGAGAATCTTACCGGCATTATTCTTGGTAGTTATTGTNACAATCCCTTTTGCTTTTTTAGTCATGAGNCCTTTGGCATTNAAGGAATTTTCTAATAGCTTAATTTCTATTCCTTTATTTTTATCAAATTTTCAATTCTGGAGNGAAACTGGCTATTTCGCTACAGCGGGTGAAGAAAAACCTTTGCTACATACATGGAGTTTAGCAGTAGAGGAACAGTATTATCTTTTTTTCCCTTTGCTGATCTTGATTACTTGGAAATTAGGATTAAAAGCATTAACTCTTTTTATTATTTTAATTTCGATTTTTAGTTTTTTTCTATCTCAATTTGGAGCAAATTTAAATCCAAGTTTTCCATTTATCGATGAAGAACTAAGAATGAATGCAGTTCCGGAATATGGTTTCTTTTTCTCTATTACAAGGGCATGGGAGCTTTTATTTGGTTCACTAACGGCAATCTATTTATTATATAAAAAAGAAGATAATCAGATAAAAAATCAACTTCTGTCCTTTTTAGGTATCTTATTAATATCTTACCCAATATTTTTTTATGATTACACGACACAGTTTCCTGGCTTTTCAGCGCTTCTGCCTGTAACGGGAACAGTTTTGCTTATAATTTTTTCAAATCAAGGAACACTGACTTATAAATTTTTAAGCCACAAAGCTTTAGTACTCATTGGATTAATTTCCTACAGTATGTATTTATGGCACTACCCAATATTTTCTTTCGCAAGATTGAATAGCATTAGTCCCCCATCAAATAGAATTTATTTATTTTTAATTCTCATTTCTTTTTTGTTGGCTTATTTAAGTTGGAAATATTTTGAGACGCCTTTTAGAAATAAAAATTTCTTTACGAGAAAAAAAATATTTCTTTCAAGTTTAATTGTAGGCGCATTGATAGTTTCCATGGGATTAATAGGGGTTTCTTCGAATGGATTTATTGAAAGGTTTTCTTCCAAAGAACTAAAAGCAATTCAACCAGAAAAATTTGATAACTCAATTTGTCAGTGGACTCAACCAATTAAAGAATATGTCAATTTAAAGTTATGTGAGTTTGGAGATTTAAATTCNCAAAAAAATCCAATAGTTTTATACGGTGACTCNCATGCGGACTCTATTACAAACTCTTTAGATCGTNCTTTAAAAAACAAACAAATCAAAGGTATAAAGGTTTCAAACGCATATTGCGAACCTATTGTAGGTTTTTATAGNAAAGTTAACGCAAATGATTCTACAAAGAATAAATGTGAAGAAGTTTTTTCTAGATTATTAGTGGAATTAAAAAAAATAAACCCGGAGTNTGTAATAATCTTCAATAGGTGGACTTTCAGATTTTTTCCTGTNNAGNATCAAATTTCTCAANTTAATTTTGATAATAAAGAGGGAGGGATTGAATATATTAAAAACTATAGAGAATATTATGTTCATAATGGAAAAAATTTTACTGCTGACGGAAAGTCTAAAATAAATACTCTAAACAGTTTTTTAAACTCTTTTTTCGAAAGAGAAATAAAGGTTAAATTAATTTATTCTCTTCCTGAAGTTGGTTGGAACTTATCAAAATTAAATNTGNTTAACAAAATATATAAAGGAAGTATCCCTGAGGAGNTAAGTACTAGTTTTGAGGTNTATTTGAAAAGACAANAGTTCTCTAATTATGCTCTGAACTCTATCAATAAAAATTTATATTTAGAAACTATTCATTTGGATAGGGTTTTTTGTAANCAGAATTTGAAAGATAGATGTACAGCTCAAATTGATGGAATTCCACTTTACTATGACTCCAATCATCTAACTAATAAAGGCGCCGAAGTTTTAATTAAAAATACAAACCTAGTAGAATNATTAATTAAATTTTTTTAATGAGTAAGATTCTAGTCACTGGAGGAGCAGGCTTTATACCAAGCCATTTAATTGATGCCCTACTAGAAAATAATCATGAGGTTACATCGATTGATAACTTTGTTACGGGTAAAAAAGACAACTTGTCAAAAAAAGAGAACCATACTTTTATTAAAGCCGATGTAAATAATCTTAATGAAATAGAACCTATCTTAAGAAAGGGTAATTTCGAATATATTTTTCACTATGCTGCTCTAGTTGGAGTACAAAGAACATTAAATAATCCCATTGGAGTACTAAATGATTTAAGTGGATTAGAAAACATCTTTTTCCTTGCTAAAGAAACCAAAGTAAAGAAAATATTTTTTTCTTCTTCTTCTGAAGTTTATGGAGAGCCAGTTGAATTGCCTCAAAGAGAATACCTAACTCCACTTAATTCTAGGTTACCTTACGCTGTAATAAAAAATGTTGGAGAGTGTTTCTGTAAATCTTACAAACAAGAACATAATATAGATTATACAATTTTTAGGTTTTTTAATACTTATGGTTTAAGGCAAAGCAAAGACTTTGTCGTTTCAAAATTTATAGAATTAGCTAAAGACAATAAAGACATAACAGTCTATGGAACGGGACTGCAAACCAGGACATTTTGCTACATTGATGATCATATCGAAGCTACGATAAAAGCATTCGAAGATAATGTCTTTAATAATGAAATCGTTAATATTGGAAATAATGAAGAGACAACTATCCTTCATTTAGCGGAAACAATCATTAAAGTTTTAAATTCTAAATCTAAAATAAAACATTTAAATCCATTAAAAGAAGGGGACATGACTAGAAGACAGCCAGATATTAAAAGAATGCAATCCCTTCTTGGTAGGGACTTTACTTCTCTGGAAAAAGGATTGAAAAAAATAATTTAATTGAATTCTTCTCTACAAATACATGGATTTATTTAATTTTTTCAAAGCAAGCCTTTTCTTTGTTCTTACAAAGTACGTAGTAATCATATTGAACTTCTTACGATCAATCATCATAGCTGCGTCATTAGGACCAAATAAGCTTGGAGAATACGCAATATTAGTAATTATTCTTGAGTATTTTTATTACACAAATTTAGGAATCTTTTTTTCTATGACTAAGGAGGTATCAATAAATCTTGATCAGAAGGATAAATTTAAATACATAAAAAAAATAATAAACAACACTGTATCTTTTCAATCAGTCAATTCAATTTTTATACTAGTTCTTTTCGCTACCTTTTTTGTCTTTGAGTATCTTGGATTCTTTCAAGTTGAAATCTTTGATACTAAATATCTAATTTATATTTTAATTCTTGGAGTCATTTACCAAGCTAAGAGCTTCATTTTTAGCTATTTACGCCTTTACGAAAGAATAAACGAAATAGTTAAGATTGAGTTTTTCTCCTCCCTTTTTGTTTTTTTTGGTATTTACTTTTTTGTCGATGAATTTGGGCTAGACGCAATTTTTGTCTTTAGCATAATTGGCAATTTTCTTGTCTTGGTTTCTTACATAAAAAAAATATCTAGTTTTAAGTTTATTTTGGAACTGAAAATTATAAGAATATTGATTTATATTGGATTACCTCTCTTATTATTTAATCTTTTAACATTAATGATAACCACTATAGATAGAATTATGATAAACCAATTAGTTTCTGCTAACAGAGAGGCGCTAGGAATTTATCATTTAGGCTACCTTTTATCTTTTGGAGTTATGACAGCATTTAACTCAGTTATTTTTTTATTGGTACCAAAAATGCTGAAACAATTTTATTCATTAAAAGGCGAACATTCTCTAATGTTTGATCAA
>PBWW01000031.1 GCA_002728275.1 Candidatus Heimdallarchaeota archaeon | reverse complement strand
TTGCTGGATAATGAGAATCTTCTTTTCCAGGTGCATATAAATCTGTAGTTGGAACTCTTAACATTGTTCTAAATGTTGTTCTTAATGCAGGAATCTGAAACCATCTTCCGACTTTTCTTAATACAGAACTATTTCTCTCAGGAGTAATACTTACCTGTTGGGATTCACTCATAGCCATATAATATTACCAACAATTAGATATTTATTAGGTTTCACATAATCTCAACTAATCCAACTAATATTTTTTACATAAATTTGCATTATATTACCTTCTAAATTTTTTATTCTTTTTATTTTTATCATATTTTTTCGCTATTAACAAATCGCCAACTTTTACATTGCTATTTTTTTTTAATTTTATAACGACATAAGGATCTCTTACAGGACCTATAGGATCTCTTAAATTACCTACCATATTAGAATTTATATCTATCACAATTCTGCCCTTTCCCATGACCTTCTTATTTGGTCTACAAATGGCCTCAATATCTGTCTTACTAATAATTGGTCCTAAAGGTTGATCCTTCATATTATTTTCTCCTGATGACGTTTTTCGCACTTTTTGTTCTCCCTTTTTTCGTATCTTTTCTATTAAGTTGTTTTTCAAGTGTTTTTTGTTTAACAACTATTCTCCTAATTATCTCTGCTAACTCTACTATTAATTCTGATTTTAATTTTTTCTCTTGTTTATTAATTGGAATAAGTAATCTCCCCTTTTTTTCCCACCATCTACTTGGATATGCCTTATCTTTCTGTTCCTCAAAATCGATATCCAATTTATTACATGCAAAAATTAACTTTTTCAAAGTTGGCTCCTTTGATGCCAAACTTAAATTTACTCGCCTTCCTTGCTTTTTTGACAGTTCACTATCAAAATATTCTGGATATATAACCTGAAACTTTTTTCTTCTCAGCATTATAATNTACCTCTATTTCTCTCTTAATATAATTATTTAACTAATGTCGCATTAATATATCCTTCTTTGCCAGGTTTATTTGTAACGACTGCATTGCCTAATTCAGTGACAATTACAGCTCCTTTAGTTATTATTCTTCTTCTTGAATAATCTCTACTAGCGGAATTATTTTCAACATCTTTGATAACAACTTTTGTAGTCTTACCTGAAGATATATCAACTACATTAGCTGTCTCAACTTTATAGGCTCTATGTTTAACATTACCACCTCTGACTCTTAACTTTTTGATTCTTGTTTCACCAATACTTGTTTCAGTTGCAGCTCTGCCTAATTCTTTTTTCTTTTTACTAGAATTTGCTCGCAATCTCGCACCTGTTAATTTNCGTCCGTTTTTGCCTTGATATGTAGTCATATTTTTACAAATTACACATAATTTAATTTATTATAAGCTGATTGATAGATTTTCCTTTTAATATTTCTTAATTATATTATTTTCAATGCATTATTACTTAAGAAAATTATAATTAATTTAATTGCGTTTATAACATTCATAATCTGCTATCATTGATTTTTGTTATTGTCGATTATGTTATAAAATATCCATACTTTGTATCTATATTGAGTCGTTATCCTATAGAAAATCCTGCTGGTCCTGCTCCTGATTTTTTAAAATTCAGAGGTAATACATTTTCAAAAACTTTTTCNTTAGTAAGAAAAACTGTCAATCAATCTAGAATTGCAACAGTTTGTGAAGAAGCTAAGTGTCCAAATCGAACTGAGTGTTGGAGTGGAGGAACAGCAACTTTCATGTTAATGGGGGATACTTGTACTAGAGGTTGCAAATTCTGTGCAGTGAAAACTTCTTCAAAGCCCTCTGAATTGAACTTTCACGAACCAAAAAATTTAGTTAATGCAATTAAAGAATTTTCAAATATCAATTATATAGTTTTAACATCAGTTAACCGAGATGATATTGATGATGGAGGCGCAACTCATTTTGCAAAATGTATCACTGAAGTTAAACTTGAATTTCCAGATTTAAAAATAGAAGTTCTTATTCCTGACTTTCAAGGTGATTTAAATTCAATTCAAACTATTATAGATGCTAAACCTGATGTCATTGCCCATAATATTGAAACCGTACAAAGATTAACTCCAATTGTAAGAGATCGAAGAGCNACNTATGATCAAAGTTTAAAAATTTTGAAATATATTAAATCATCTTCAACAATTTTTACAAAATCATCTATTATGGTTGGTTTTTCAGAGACTTTCGATGAAGTNTGTGAAACATTAAATGATTTAAAGTCAAACGATGTCGATTTCATAACGATTGGTCAATATATGCGNCCTACCCTAAAACATCTTCCTGTCAAAAAATATCTCAATTCAGAGGAATTTAGAAAATATGAAGAGTATGGAAATGAACTAGGTTTCAAATATATCGTTTCAAAACCACTCGTCAGGTCTTCATATAAAGCCGGTGAATTTTTTAATCGTTCAGTAAATTAACAATACTTATTCACTATTTTCTTTCTTTTTCTTAGCTTCTCTTTTACGCAATTCACGTTCAGCAATTTCTTGTCTAGATAATGATTTTTTCATTGTGACTTCTAAACCCATGGCTTCTTGAAACTCAGGCATGAATTTTCCTATTTCTCTTTTACTGTGGAAATCNGATGCCCAATCATAATCTTGATGAGAACTCAAAGGATTATTTTGTAAAAATAGGTAGTCCAAATTCTTCAATCCACCTATCGATTTTGGCAACGTCTCTATTTCATTAGATCTCAGATCTAACCAATAAATTTTTTCATTTTTCTCAAACGTCTCATCATCTACTTTCCCAATATTATTTCCATATAAATTTAGAAACTCTAAATCAACTAATGGTGCTAAAGTCTCCTTCTCTAAAGACTCAATACTATTGAAACTCGCATGTAATTTTTTGATTTTAGTTAATCCCACAAAAAGATCTTTAGGTAATTTGGTAATACCTAAATCCGAAATATCAAGTGATACTAANTCGCCATTTTCAAATTCTGTCTGTTCGCTATAGTATACCGAATTTAATCCATGAGGTGCATTCACCTTTTCTAATATCTTGTTGATTAGCATTAAATCCATTACTTTTCTATTGCTCATTTTGACACAACTTTTAGGTTAAACTACCTCAATAAAGAATTTATATAAAATTTACCTTGTATCAAATACTTTTGTTCATAACTAAAAAATAATTAATTATTTGTATTATTTATGTTTATTAGCTTTTAATTATNCATTATTTTTACATTTAACATATGCTTTATTATTTAACATATCTTTTATATAAATTATAAAGGTAAATACTCTTACAATTGTTTACAGATATTTAATACTCCTAAAGTCTTTACCATAATCATTATCGAATTTAATATTATTCAGTATAAAATAAATTCCCTTTTATNCANATTTTTAACTTTNATCCATTTCATTATTTNTCAAATTGAACTAAAAATACTCCTATGATAACTATTAATCCGCCTAAAAATAATGATAACGATATATTTTCACCNAAGATGAAATATGCAGTGATTACTCCAGATATCGGAATAATATTGACACTTGGTGCAACTTTACTCGCTCCATAAATCGAAATTGCCTGATAATGAATNATATACGCAATTACGGACGATAGTACTCCAAGAAAAATGAACCAATTCAAGATNTCACCATTTANTAATTCAATTTTCTCAAAGGTGTTAAAAATGAAAATAGATGGAGATAAAAATATAGTTCCTATAATTTCACTCCATCCTGTAATCGCGATTGCACTCAATCCATTTTCAGATGCTTTTTTTGAGAATGTAAATGATGACCCCCAAATTGTCACCGCAATTAAGATTAGTAAATTTCCTTGTATTTGCCCAAAGTTTCCATCAAAACCAATTACTATCGATATCCCTATTATCCCTAAGATAACAGATATTATTTTTTTGGTACTAAATTTCTCATTAAGAAATAATACTGCAAATAACATNGTCATAATTGGATTTAATGAAACTATCATCGAAGCCATTGATGCAGTTGTTTTAGATAATCCAAAATAAAAAATAGAATTATTCACTGCAACTCCTGATAGCGATAATCCAAATATCATTAACCAAGAGTATCTATTTTTTGGTATTATATCATTTCTGTTAAAATTCAAAAAAAATAGTAATGGAATAAATATTAATGTAGCTAAAAAAAATCTGCCAAACGTTATCTCTACAGGATTGAATCCTGCATTACCCACAATTTTAGCACCAACAATTGCGATCCCCCANACAGATGTAGAAACAATAGGATACAATAATTCNACNCGCATTATTTGANTACAATTTTCATAGTATAAAATATAATATTAACTGTTCAACAAATATTTACCACACTCTTATGCCTTACATCTAATTATAATTTAACTTATCTTAAACGAATTATCGAAGATCTATTTTATATGAACATTATATGAATAAATTATGGATAATACTAATATTGAGAATAACTTTTCCGTTACTCCATGGGAAGTTAAAGGAAATATTGATTATTCAAAATTAATCAAACAATTTGGTACTGAAACAATAGATGAAGCACTTTTAAATCGCATAAAAAAACACACGGGGCAGTTACATCACATGCTTCGTAGAAATATTTTCTTTACTCATAGAGACTTAAATTGGTTACTCGATGAGTATGAAAAAGGAAATAAATTTTATCTTTACACNGGAAGAGGTCCATCAGGACCAGTACATTTAGGTCATATAGTCACATGGGAATTTACAAAATGGTTACAAAGTTCTTTTGATGTACCNTTNTTATTTCAAATCACAGATGATGAAAAATTTTTATTTTCTGAAAAATTTAANNATTTATCAGAAACAAAAACAATTGCNTATGACAATATTTTAGATATTATCGCNATAGGTTTTGATCCAAAGAAAACAAAAATAATGATNGACTCTGATAATTCCAAAACGTTATACAATGCCGCTATACCAATTGCNAAAAAAATCACTTTCTCAACTGTNAAATCTTCATTTGGGTTTACTAACTCAAATAATATAGGTGANATATTTTACACCGCTATCCAAGCTGTACCATCAATTATCGAGTCAATATGGCAGAATAAAAACATACCATGTTTAATCCCACATGCAATAGACCAAGATCCTCATTTCAGAGTCGCAAGAGATGTATTACCTAAGCTAGGTTACTACAAACCTGCTTCTATTCAAAATTCATTCTTTCCAGACTTAACAGGTCATGATGGTAAAATGTCTTCTTCCAATGCAGACACAGCGATATATATGAGTGATACTCCTAAAATGGTTAAATCAAAAATTAATAAATATGCATTTTCNGGTGGTCAAGATACATTAGAATTACACCGAAAATTAGGTGGTGATCCATCCGTAGATATCTCATTTCAGTGGTTATATCAATTTTTTGAGTCTGATGATAANAAGATTAAAAAAATTGAAGAGGATTATATTTCAGGAGAATTACTCTCTGGTGAACTGAAAGCAATACTTATNGAGAAGATTAATCAATATTTAGAAAATCATCGAAATAAAAAAGAAACTCTAAAAGATAAAATTGAAGATTATTTAATTAAAGATTAAATCTTATTCAACTGAAAAATCAATTCCTTGCGCTAAAGGTAATTCAGACGACCAATTAATGGTATTTGTTTGTCTTCTCATATAGTATTTCCAAGAATCAGATCCTGCCTCTCTACCTCCTCCAGTCTCTTTTTCTCCACCAAATGCNCCTCCGATTTCAGCACCTGAGGTNCCTATATTTATATTTGCAATTCCACAATCNGAACCACTCGTAGATAAGAATAATTCNGCATTTCTAATTGAATTTGTAAACATAGATGATGATAATCCTTGAGGAACATCATTATGTAAGTTGATGGCTTCTTCAATATTTTCAAAAGTCATAATATAGAGTAAAGGTGCAAATGTCTCGTGACAAACTATTTCTATATTACCCGGAACCTCAGCAATAGCTGGATTGATATAAAATCCGGATTTATCCTCATGTCGTTCGCCTCCTATCAATATCTTACCTCCTTGTTCTTTTAGTTTAGTCATTGCATTTTCCATATCCAACAATGTGTTTTCATTAACAACTGGTCCCATAAGAATTCCATTTTCCAATGGATTCCCAATTTTAATCTGTTTATAAGATTTAACTAAACTCTCTTTAAGTTTGTCCGCTAAATTTTTATGAACAATAATTCTTCTTGTGGTTGTACATCTTTGACCTGATGTTCCTACTGAACCAAATAAAATCGCAGGAACTACTAAATCCAAATCTGCATCTTCCATAACAATAATCGCATTATTTCCTCCCAACTCTAAAATTGATTTAGCTAATCTTTTAGCTGTTCCCTCTGCAACTTTTCTTCCCACACCGGTGCTTCCTGTCGCTGAAATTAACGGTATTCTGACATCATCAATTAATTTTTGTCCTGTGATAGCTCCATTACCAACCATTAAGTTAAACACACCTGACATATTATGCCTATCCATTACTCTATTCGTGATTTTCTGCAATGCTATTGCACATAATGGAGTTTGNGATGAAGGTTTCCAAATCATCGTATCTCCNGCAATTGCTGCAATCATAGCATTCCATGACCATACNGCCATCGGAAAATTAAATGCTGTAATTATACCNATCACTCCTAATGGATGCCATTGNTCTTTCATAACATGTTGAGGTCTCTCAGAATGCATACTCAATCCATATAACATCCTACTTTGTCCAACTGCAAAATCAGCTATATCTATCGCCTCTTGTACTTCTCCCAAACCCTCTACTAATATTTTGCCCATTTCTAAGGTAATTAATTTTCCTAACGGTTCTTTGAGTAACCTAATTTCTTCACCTATCTCTCTAACAATTTGCCCTCTTTTTGGAGCTGGTAATGTTCGCCATGATTTGAAAGACTCTTCCGCAGCACTTACTATCATTTCATAATCATCCTCATTTATCTTTACAACTTTAGCTATCAATGAACCATCTATTGGAGTATAAACTTCTAACACATCTCTATTCTCTTTACTTGTCCANTTATCAAAACCTATACTCCCTCCAGAGTTTAAATCCTCAATTCCTAATTCTACTAAAAATGGATATTTTTTTGCGATATCTTCATTTAACATATTTATTCAAATTCAAACTATCATATATTTATATAACATATAAATTCAAAATATGCTTTAATTGATTATTTTTTTTGATTTTATTATATATCTATTTTATTAAAATCCGATTAAAGGTTGAACNACAACTAGTACAGGTACTAAAGTAATTGCAATTGTGTTAACCAATTTAATTAACACATGAATTGATGGTCCAGAAGTATCCTTGGTTGGGTCTCCTACAGTATCACCGATAACTGCTGCAGCATGTGCCTCAGAACCTTTTCCACCATATTTTCCAGTTTCAATTACTTTCTTAGCGTTATCCCAAGCACCACCGGCATTATTCAATGTCAGACCTAGAAGTATACCTGCCACAGTTGCACCAATTAAAAACGCTGCAAGTGGTAAAGCTCCGAATACAAAACCAACTAAAATTGGTGTAATCACTACAAGAAGTGAAGGTACTATCATTTCTCTTAACGCAGCATTAGTCGCAACATCAACACAAGCTGCATAATCTGGTTTCTTTTCAAAATTCATAATTGCATCTCCATCTTCTCTAAATTGTCTTCTTATTTCATCAATCATTTTTCCAGCAGCATTACCGACGGCCATCATTGAAAATGCAGTAAATACAAATGGTAACAATGCACCTACAAATAAACCAGCTAATATTCCTGGATTAATTAAATCAACAGCATATCCAATTTCAATGGCATTTGGATTTTCTGCAGCAGCTTTATGTAAGTCTTCCAAATATGCTTGGAATAATAATAGAGCTGCTAAACCTGCGGAAGTCATTCCATATCCCTTTGCTAATGCTTTAGTGGTATTCCCTACCATATCAAGAGAGTCAATTTTTGCTCTAACATCTTCACCAGCACCAGACATTTCTGCAATTCCACCAGATTGATCCGCAATTGGTCCATATCCATCCATTGTCAGAATCATTGGGGTAACTGAAAGCATAGACATTGTAGCAATAGTGGTTGAGAATATACCCCAAACTGCTTTAGCTTTTGAAGTTGCATCATCGCCAGGTAAGTATTCTACGTCAGCAACATATAAGTTTACAGCGTCAACTACTTCATTTCCTGACATTTCAGGGATTTGAATTCCTAAAATATAGGAAATTACTATTGCACCAATTAAAGATAACATGGGTGCCCAAGTAGACATTAAACCTACAGATAAACCTGTAATTATGTTTGTTGCTGGGCCGGTAAGTGAACTTTCTGCGATTGATAATACNGGTTTATTATCTCCTGTATAATANTCNGTCACCCATAAGGTCAATANNGCTAANACAATACCTACTGCNGCAGAAGCAATTAANGGCCAAAATACAGCAAAATCACCATTTCCTAACATGAANAATATTAAAATTGCAAATATTNCAAAAGATATNGCAGATACTGCATAAAAAGCATTATTCATAGGTCGCATTGGATTATCATCAAATGATATAATTTCATTTCCTTGTTCATCCTTTTCAGTTTTCATACCAGAGTCATCTAATTTTACTATTGGTAATGTCACAAGAGTGGCTAACATAGATAAACCTCTAGCAACTAATGGAAATATAATGAAACCTATTGCATATCCTTCTTCCAAACCTGCTTCAACAGTAGCAAGATAAAATATCAAACCAACTATCATGGCTCCGATTGTTTCACCAGAAATGGACTCAAATAAATCTGCTCCTCTTCCCGCACAATCACCAACTGCATCACCTACATTATCGGCAATTACACCGGGATTTCTTGGATCATCTTCAGGTATACCTGCTTCAATTTTTCCTACTAAATCTGCACCAACATCAGCTGATTTGGTAAAAATACCTCCACCCAACTGTGCGAATAAAGCAGCAAAGGAAGCACCAAAACCAAAAGCGATAATACTTGAGGGAGAAGGTACAGCATCACCTATTGAATAACCAAGGAATAATAAAGATATTCCTATAATTGAAAATGATACAACAGAAAGACCTAATACTAAACCACCCTTATAGGCTGTTCTTAATGCTTCAGATCTACTAATTGTCGCAGCATGAGTTGTTCTGGCATTAGTTTCTGCAGCCATTATCATTGCGATGAAACCTGCTACCACTGAACTAGTGGCTCCAAGTACAAACGCAATAGCACTAAATGGTGCTCCATCATAAGTTGTAAGATCAATAGCCAAATAAATTAATACAGTAATTACTGCTCCAATTATAGCTATTGTTTTTGTTTGTCTATTAATAAATGCTTTAGACCCTTCCATAATCGCATCTTGAACTTCAATTGCTTTTTCAGTTCCTCTATCTAAGGATATTACATCCTTATATTGTAAATATGCAAATATTAAACCTATCACACCTGTGATTGGTGCGGCCCAAAACCATACTCCAAAGGAAAATGTCATATAATTTTACTCCATAAATTTAAACGGATATCCGTTATATACTAAAATTAATGCAATTACATTTAATAGTTAAGAAAGATACCTATTGTATTGAGCACACAAAATTTCAAAAATAAATATCATTAATTTTGGAGATAGATCGATCACAACTATGAATTTTCGATTTTTATTAAGTTATATTTATATATAAAAAACTCTTAGTATCAATATGAAAAATTATAGTTTTCTTTCAATGTTGCTAGTAGTACTAATGATATTATCACTAAATCCATCCACTATTGCAACAAATGAATCTAATACTAATATTGAAAATAATTATCAAATTGACATCAAAGAATTATCAAAATCAGGATTAATACCAGATGATCATGATATGGGAAATCCAGGAGATCAGGGAAATGTATATTTTGATCCACAATATTTCACCAATGCTGTGAGTTATTTGGAATTAAAATCGGGTTCATTTTCCAATAATTTTGCGGATGCATCCTCAACATATTTTTATTATGACCTTCTATTAAATCTTTATGACGAAATTCCTCAAGAATTATTTGGAAGTTTTAATCAGTTTTTAGATGATAGGAGAGTTGATTATAATGAAAACAACTTATACATCACACAAAATCCTTTAGTTAACAAAGGAATAAATAATGAAGTTTATCAAAATATAATTAATGAAAATAATCAAAACATGGAAATTGATAATTGGGCCCTTAGTAATAGTGACTTAGTATATCCGTTATACGCCTTAGTCAATGGTGGTTACACTATCAATGATGAATATGCTAATAATATTGCTTCTAATTATTTCGAAAATTCTGGAGAATTAACACGGTTATATTCATGGGCTATATTTTTACAAGAAACAGATAAACTTACAGACACAATTAAAAATCAAATAACCGAAAATTTAGTAAAATTTCAAAAAACAGATGGACAATATATGGGAGGAATTTCTGCATATCAACATGATAATGACGCAAAATTATCATATGCATTGTTAGCATTCGACCTTCTCTCTAAAATAGGAGTGTCACTAAATGAAGTATTTGACATGAATTCATTTTATAATTATTTCTTAAAATATATCGCAACCGCAAATGATGCCAATAGAATCGACAATGATGATGGTTTTCAAAAAAGAAATAAAATGAGTTTAAATTATACTACAATGTTCAAAACTTACCTAAACAACGATCTTGATTACTGGTCGTTAATGCAAGGTCACAACCAAGACACCCTCACTAATCTTTATGCAGGGTTAGCTTTAGTATCAATTTTAGAAGGTCAAAATTATACAATCTCTTCTTATGATAAAGAAGATGGT
>PBWW01000030.1 GCA_002728275.1 Candidatus Heimdallarchaeota archaeon | reverse complement strand
AAAATAAGACCTCATTGGTCAAAGGAGTTGAAAAATTAACACATTTTGGGAATTATTTAGAATTATCTGGTAATGCAATACCATATACAATGGATAATAAAGGAAAAATTTCTGGTGCGGTTTACACATCAGATAACGGAGGCGATGTTTTAGTAGCAAGTTCTAACTTTTGGATGGACAATTATGGTGCGAAAGCAAAATACACAGCCAATGTACAAGGGCAAGAATTTGATGCGATTTTATCAGAACAATTATGGGATTGGTTTTCAAGAGAAAATAAAATTATAAAGCAATCAGATAATTTTGAAAATAATAAATTTTCTGCTACATTCTTATTAACTGATAATGGTAGTCTTGACACAAGTGCAAACCCAATAGCATATTTAAGAGCAACTTCAACATTGGATAAAACATCAATAGATGTAGTATCAGAGGGCAATGGATTATATTCATTTGAATATGAAATTGGATCTGAAGATGGAGTTTATGAGATAGTTGTTGAATATGGTGATGATTACATTTCATTCAATGAAGAATTTATTGATAAAACAGCACCTTTCGTTTCATTTAGTGCAGATTATCCTAATGGAACCATATATCCTGAAGATAGTTCAATGTTTATCATAGAATTAATTGTAAAGGATGAAGTGGATGTTATAACTAAATCAGATATAACGTTGTCAGTAAATGGAAATGAGCTGACTGATCTCAGAGTATCATATAATAGTGAAACAGGTGAATTTAGAACAATATTGAATACAGATAATTTAGGAGATATTTCAATTGGAGTTCCTGTTTATCTGACTATTGATGTGAATGATAATTCTGGAAATAGTGCAACCTATGTTTATGAATTTTATATTGGTGAACCTATATCAACTGAACAAAATTCAGAGGTAATTACTACTGAAAGTGAATTAACTGAAACTGAAGCAACATATTTCGAAGGATATTGGGTATTTTTGGCAGTTTCGTTATTATCAATCGTAACAAAAATTTCATCAATTAAAAGAAATAATGTAATGAGATAAAATCAAAATTATTACAAATAATCTACTAATTAATCAATTGTGCACCGCAATTAGTGCAGTAAGCTTGATTTGGTTTTAGGTTAGTCGAACATAATGGACATGTTGTAAAATTATTATCCTCTTTTTCATTTTTATTTACAGGGGTTAATTTAATTTCTGGTATTTCACTATCATCTATATAATCTAAATTCCATGCAGATCCATATTCATCAATCAAACCAATTAGTTCTGGCGGCAGATTTAGTCTACCATCATTACCAATCAAAATTTGTCTGCTACTTTCTAGTGAGTCCAAATTGATATTACCAGTATGCTGTCCTAAAAAGATACCATCCAATAATTCTAAATTTCGATCTGCAAATGTAGAAACATATTTACTATGTGTAACAATTAGAAAAGAGGTATCTAAATCATTATGAAGGTCTTGAAATAACCCCATAACATTAGCGGTGTTTTCATGATCTAAATTTCCGGTAGGCTCATCTGCGAGAATGAGCGAAGGATTATTGGCTAAAGCTACAGCAATTCCGACTCTTTGTCTTTCTCCACCTGAGAGCTTGTTTGGTAATGCCTGCCCTCTATGTGAGATACCAAGTAAATCAAGTAATTCATTTGTTCTTTTTTTAGCATCAGTTAAATTATTACCTGAATATCTTAAAGTATTGATTACATTATCCTTAGCAGATAAATGTTGAATTAAGGTAGGTGATTGAAATACAAATCCTACTGAATTTCGTCGAATAGAAACCAATTCCTCTTCCTTTAACTTTGTAATATCTAAGTTTCCATATTTAATGGACCCTGCATTTGGTTTTTGTAATCCGCCTATGCACCTCATTAATGAGGATTTGCCTGAACCTGAGGGGCCTAATGCAGAAACAAATTCTCCTCGTTTTATCTCAAAATTTAATCCTTTTAAGGCGACTACATTTGGAGTATCACCACCTACCTCGTAAATAGTATAAATACCTCGACCAAAAACTTGAAACTCTCCTTGTTCCATTAATTCTTCATTTGTGTAATTATAAAGCATATTTTCCATATATATCGTCTCCTTAATCATCTTTAGTTGCCACGGTTAAATCAGCATTAACTGAATTTCTAATGGATAAGACGGTGGCGGTCATCATACCCACGATAGTTATAGTACCAAATATTATTAGATCTTGCCATGGGAATATAATTAATCGGTCAACTGTAAGCTGATTTAAAAGCCCAGCAGTAACAAATGAAAAGAACCCATTAAATATTACTGCAACTGCAACACCAATGAATGTACCCCAAATCACACCTATAAGCATCATTAGGAAATTTTCTGCAAGAGCCATTTTATATATTTGAGACTTTCGTGCACCAATTGCTCTCAACACTGCGAACTCTTTTTTCCTTCGTTCCATTATAATTGATGAAAAAGCAAAACTTGAAACAAAGGTAGCTACTAAAGACACAGATGCAGCTAAAGTAAGTAATCCACTTACTCCAAATCCAAAACCATCTTCTGTAACTTCATTTAATTCTTCATTCAATGATGATACAGTAGTGACACCTGTAACATTCAAAAATTCTTCCTTTTTATCTAAGATTTCACTTATCGTAGGATTATCATTGATCATATCAATTTGGTATTGTGAAGCAAAAATTTCATTTGCAGATATCAAATCNTTTCGGTAATCATCATCTTCAATTGANGCNTTAACAAANTCATATAATAAATNATGAGAAGTTAATGAGTGACCTGATAACCCTCCTGGCATGTGATTAATAATACCTAATATTTNTACGTCTTGAAAGATTANCTCAGANGAATTNATNGTTGGATTATCTAAACGTACNGCAATATTAATNNCATCACCAACANTTTTGNTTAAANCAGAAANTAAGTCATTACTAAGAAAAATGCCATNTTCNGAGTTNGANAATATTTCTAAAGCTGTNTCTGNATTTTGCATTTGATTATTTGCATCAAGAAATGTATCTGAATGCCAATTCAGTATTGGTATTTGATTATTTAATGCTTCAATTTCTTTTTGCGGATCAATNCCAACAATAGATATATCACTTGATAAAATACGCCCAGATATTGTGGGTAAAGCTTGCATATTTTGAATACCCTCAATATCATTCAAAATTGAAGAAATATTCGTTGCGGTAGATGTAGTAATTTTATAATCTGATCCTACNCGGTATTCTAAGTCTCGATTAATCTGATNTTCATCNGTAAAACCTTGAATNACTGCTAATNATGATATGGCTAATGAGAGAACTATNACTATTGCTAATTTATTTATATCTCCACGTCTTCGTAAACCTGCTTTTAACATTCTAGCGATGTCTTTTAGAATATAAATTCTCAGATATATTGGCTCTAAAAATTGTGGAACAATTTTAACTATACGTGANCCTATGAAAGCACCTCCAATCCATATTAAGAAAGGTGTAACTATATTTATCAATACTAAAGTAATTCCACCATCTAAATCGATTCTTAGTATTTGTTCTGTGAAGCTTATGCCAAAACCAATAAATCCAATTATGAAAAAGATAATATCCAAATTTGTCGATCTTAAAAATCCATAATCAGTTTCTTTTTTACTATTAATTGCAGATGAAATTTGTTCTTTGATGAAAGATTGACCCTGTCTATTGATTACAAAGATCAAAATTAAACCAACTATTGCAGTAGAAAGTAATAAAGACGTTAAATTAAATTCTACATATGATATGAATTCGGATACTGTACCAAAATTAAATTCAAAAAATCCAGTTGAACCCGTTAATATAAATGGAACAAAGTTTGCTAAAATATACCCTAATATAATGCCTATGACATAAATTAATAGAGTTTCATTACGAATTTCTCTAAAAATCTGCGATGCTGACCCACCTTGTACTTTTTTAATTGCAATTTCTTTTCTTCGCTCTTCTAAACTGACAGTTATTCCGTATGTCAATACATATAATGATAGGAAAATTACAGGTATTGAAATCACAACATATGTTACAGAAATAAAAATTGACAAAAATGTAAATCCTTGTATTGCACCTTCAATGAAGTTAGTACCTATGAGGTCATCATCACCAAATTTTTCTGAGATTTTATTCAATAAAGTATTTAATTCTTCTACGAAATTGTCCGGATCTGTAACTGAAAATTTGGTTTCATCTATTGATAATAATAATTCAAAATTACCAGTCTCCAACATTAGATCATTTACATTACGATATAAGTCATCGAGAGTATCATAATTAAGAATTATATTTGTATAACCTAATATTGGTCCATCAAAAAATTCACAAAAATCACATACTGCTTGATCATACACCCCTATTATGGTAACATTAGTTATACTATTCTCTTTTAATTGCCTTTGATTATCTATTTGAGTTGCTAAGGAGATATTTAAACGATTAATGATATCTCCGGGAACTAGCCCCATTTCAGTTGCAACAGGAGAGGGAATTATTATTTCATTGGCATTAGGAAGTCTGAATTCACCTTCATACAAAATTTTGTTAAGTGAACTATTTCCGATTGTAGACGTAAAAAATCGTTCATCAACAAATAGAGGCCTGAATGGGGTATTTAATCGATTATTACGGTTCACATAATCACTGTTATTAGTTAACTGTAAATTTATATCAAAATCAGTACCACTATTACTACCAAAACGACCTGCAACAACGGTATAATCATCTATTTGACCATCAATTTCAGAGTCTGCCAAAATTTGACTACCAATATCATTCAATATATCGAAATTTTCATTATTAGTTTTATCAAATTTCAATTCATAATCAGTCTCACCTACAATACTCCTGAATGCATTTTGATCGAGCACTGAAGAGTATAGAACAATACCACTCAATATCATTGTAGCTAAAATAATACCTGAAATTAATGCGAAGGCACGTCTTCTAGTTCGGAAAATTGTTTTTGATAACTGAATGAGATTATCTTTAATTGGTGGTAACTTCATATTATTTCCTCCTTTCCTTCTATTTCTTCATTGATCTGCCCATTTTTTAATACAAATACCTTATTTGCGGCATGAGCTAATTTTACATCATGGGTAACCATTAGTATAATTTTGCCATCAGAGGCGAGCTCCTTAAAAATAGAAATAATCTTTTCTCCTGTTTTTGTATCTAAATTACCAGTTGGTTCATCTGCAAGTATGATGGTCGGATCATTTACTAAAGCTCTTGCTAAGGCAACTCTTTGTTGTTGCCCTCCGGATAATTGCTCTGGAAAATGATCTATTCTTTCTTCTAAACCTACTAACTTTAATAATGAAATTGCTTTATTNTCANATTCTTCTCCTTTTTTACCTGCAAGGTCTAAAGCAATTNGTACATTTTCTTTAGCAGTAAGTTCAGGTATTAAAAGGAAATCTTGAAAGACCCAACCAATGTGGTCTCGTCGCATTTGTGTTAATTCATTATCATTTAAATCATGTAAGGGATTATTATCGATTGTTATTTTACCACTGGATGCGTCAATTAAAGCACCAATAATATTTAGGAGAGTAGATTTTCCCGATCCTGATGCTCCCATTAGAGCCCAGAAATCTCCTTCATTCATTTCTAAATTTATTCCTTTTAGAATTGGAGTTTCGCCAAATGATTTTTTTAAATCAGAGACAACTAAACTTTTCATGTTGCGCCATCTATTTGCGCATTAATAAATAGATTGATGCGCCGTAATTAGATAGCATTGATACTAAATATTTGACCTTCTCCATTATAATCATATTGTGCGACATATAATTCACCATCTATGTCGACCCCAAATGATGAAATGTACATATTATATTTCATGAATTCAACTCCTTCNATNGAAGTATTATCTAGGATATTTGTAGTGTCCATAAACCAAAATCTTCCTGTTACATAATCTGCAAATATATAGTGACCATATAGATTGGGATTGAGTGTACCCCGATATACAATACCCCCAGTGATAGATTTTCCTTTATCTCGCCCATACTGAAAAATAGGTGCTATAAATTCATCAGGGTTACAATCTTGTTGATTTTGAAAACATTGATTACCCTCCATGGCATTCCAACCATAATTTCCTCCTTTTTGTATTATGTTAATTTCTTCATATGTGTTTTGTCCGACATCACCTGCCCATAATGTATCTGATTGGTAATCAAATGATATTTTCCAAGGATTTCTTAAACCATATGCCCAGATTTCACTCTTTACATTTTGATCATTGATAAATGGATTATCAGATGGTATGGAATATGGAATTTCGGTAGTAATATTTGATACATTGATTCTTAAGATTGAACCTAATAATGATTGTAAATTTTGACTATTGCCTTGAGGATCATTTGCACTTCCACCATCACCTAATGTGATATACAACATATCATCATTTCCAAATGCGATTGAACCAGCATTATGATTGGAATATGGTTGAATTACTTCTAGGATTATTATTTCTGAATTATAATCTATGTAAGAATTGTTAGATAGAGTAAATCTCGAAATCCTTGTTGTTAGAGGATTATCGATAGTATAATCCACATAAAAATACCCATTATTAATGAAATTTGGATCAAAGGCCAATCCAAGTAAACCAGTTTCACCACAGCATCTAACTGTATCACTTATATTAAAAAATTCTATTTTTTGTGGATTATCCATTGAAGTGGATATTTTCCAGATTATTCCAACTTGTTCTACAATATATAAATTATCAGAGTAACCATCATTTTGGATATCGACTGCATGATTAAAGGTTAATTCTGGAAATGCATTGTTTAGTTCATATCCATCATTAAATGTTGTTAGATCAGTTGAGAAAGGAAGTAGATAACTAAAATTTATAGCAATTAATAAGAAAGAAAGAATAACAAATAATGAGATTGCCCTACGGTTTGCCATATGATATATTGTTAATTATGATAATTATACTATGCCATTAGGGAAAAAAAATTAGTATTGAATAGATTATAATGTCTTACCATATATTGGAATAAGTGCACCTGAGATTGATGAGGATAAATCAGAGGTCAAAAATAAAATTAAATTCGATATGTCTTCGATAGGAACCCATGAGTCATGATTTGCATTAGGCATATCATTTCGATTACGTGGTGTATCGATTGTCCCGGGTAAAACACAATTAACATTAATATTAGAGTCAATATATTCTTTTGCTATAGTTTGAGTATAATTTAAAACCATACTTTTACTTACTACATATGGGCCCATATTATTTGCACCACTTAGGGCTGCCCTTGCACCGATATTGACAATTTTACCAAATTGATGTTTTAACATTGAGGGTAATGAAAATTTAGTAGAATTAAACATAGAAAGAAAATTCATATCTAACATTTGATATAGATCATCTAATTTAATTTCATGAGTTTTAGGGGACATAGTGAAACCACCTGCAATATTAACTAATATGTCTATTTTATTGAATTTACTTTCAATTTCGTTAATAGTATTTTCTACATTTGTCTCTTTATTTAGGTCACATTTGTAATAATAGATATTACCTTCATTTGTTTCAATATCTTCTGAATTAACTTGGTTATCAATTACATTTACGATTGCACCTAATTCAGAGTATTTTTGTACCAAATATGATCCTAGAAAACCTTTCCCACCTGTAATGATAACTACTTTTTGTGAATAATCAAACATTTAATCTAATTTATTATTATTTTATTATTATTTACATTTATGATTTTATGAGTTTTAAATGTGAATAAAGTCTTTTATTATTGATTATTATCGATGCTTATTCTATTTCGAAAATAAAATTATCTTTTACAAGAATAAAATTAAGATTCGTATTATATTCATTAAATTCAGAAATGACGGTATCATCGTGATGCGTAATAAATATCAATTGATCATTGTTTGGTTCCAAAGTTAATAATTCTTTCAAATTAGTGTGCCCAATAATTTTTTTATCAAAGGTTGTTGCTTCATGTATGATTAAATTACAATTATCAAGTAGTAGTTGTGTTAAATTTGAGTCAAATTCAGTATCACCAGAATATCCAATTGTATGATTATCTATGGTTAAGATGACAGTTCTTGAGTCATCTAAATGTTTAGAGGGAATCGTTTTCATTGTTCCAAAAGATGTATTTAAGGAAGCCTCATTATCGACTTCCACAAAATCATATATATCATTTAACAACGTAGTATCAATTTCATCATTGTCATAAAGTAAATCAATCAATGATTGTAACTTGGATTTTGTTTGTAAAGGACAATAGATAATAATTTTAGACTTTCTTTTAGTTATATAAAAGTTATCAAGATAAAGAAATGCTAATCCAATATAATGATCCGGATGTAAATGAGAAATGTAAATATGAGTTATTTCAGAAGGTTGAATTTGATTTTCATACAAAGCTTGTAGAATAGATGGCCCACAATCTAAAAGGATATTATANTTTTGATNGCTNATNAAAGTACAACTTGGTTTATCACCNCTCTGNGAAAATGCATTCCCAGTCCCTAAAAATTGNAACTTCATATATNNTTAAATATAGCTCATNTTTAATATATTTTGAANTATAATTGAAAAAATTATTTAGAAANNNCTATATTTTNATNAATTTAATAGAAATGTTGNTTAGGATTTACAACGGGATTAGGTTGAATAATTTTATCAGAGGACAAATGAGTCTCATGAGTATAGTCTTGTTGATTTTCAATTATTTTCTTATACATTTCCTCTAAGGCACTAGATCTTGTCTCATATAATAAATCTTCATAACTATTTACAGGNAAATAATTTTTTTGTAGATTACTGAAATCGTATTGAGTTCTTGCAACTCGTTCTAATTCAAAATCAATACGCGTAGGAATATTCGACTCTAAAGAGTATATACTTTCAGTTTTGGAAGATTGGATACCTGCACCATAAATTCTCAAACCATCTTTAGTATTTATTAAACCAAACTCTACAGTGAACCAGTAAACTCTTGCTAAGCGTTCTAAAACATCAACTCCTTTTTGTTCAGAAATTTTAAGTGCCTTTAGAGCTTCAATACCATAATGTTGTAAATAATCACTAAAATCTTGTTGAGCAATCATAGGAACATGAGCATAAACATCATGAAATGCGTCTGGTTCTACGATATAATCCATTTGATTTCGTGATCGTATCCAATTAGTTACTGGAAATCTTTTTTCGGCCAAATGTTGGAAAAAGTATTTACCGGGGATCAAACCTGGTACGGGAACTAAAGTCCATCCTGTTTTATCCTTTAAGAAATCAGAAAGATGATTATAATTTGGAATACCATCTTTTGCGATTTCAAGCTCATTCATGTTATTGAAAAAATTAGGTGCTGCTCGATGTTTTAATATTTTCATTTGTCGATCATATAACTCTCTCCAAATTTGATGATCTTCTTTTTTTAACTGTTCATATTGTTGATCAACGATATAATCAACTTTCGCCAGCTCTTCACTTTCAATAAATTTAAACTCAATGTCAGTAGTATCTTCCGGCGCCATAAATATTAATAAACAAACTAAATTTTAAACTAATTCGTTAGATAGTGCATTCAAACTGTGTATTTATCTAATTTTGATATTTAATTTATAACTTAGATAAGATTGATAAGTGTAACCTATCAACAATCTTTTTTAAATAGACATTTTAGATAAGTTAGAGTCGATGACGAAAATGAGACTCTAAGTGATTGAAGTGAATCTATATAAAAATGTAAGAGATTTCTGGAGAGATAGAAATTCTGAAGAATTTAGAGAATTAAGAAGAGAACGAATGATGGAATGGAGAAGAGAAAACACATCTGTCAGAGTTAGAAGACCAACACGTATTGATAGAGCAAGATTACTAGGTTACAGAGCGAAACAAGGTTTTGTAGTGGTAAGAACTCGAGTTAGAAGAGGATCACGAAGAATGAGTAGACCAAATAGAGGTAGAACTGGTAAAAACCTTGCAACTTCAGACATCACATCAGGAAGAAATTTGAAATGGATTGCAGAGTCAAGAACTGCGAGGAAATATACTAACTTGGAAGTTTTAGGATCTTATTGGGTAGGACAAGATGGTAGAACTAAATGGTTTGAAGTAATATTAGTAGATCCAACACATCCCTCAATTTACAATGATAAAAATATAGGATGGATTAGATCTAAAAATCAAAGAAGAAGAGTTTTCAGAGGTTTAACTTCATCTGGTAAGAAGGCTAGAGGATTGAGGAATAGAGGAATTGGTGCTGAAAAAGCGAGACCATCACGTAATGCTCATGGTAATAGAAATAAATAAATTAAAATCATTATAAGTGAATTTGTATGTTGAAAATTACAAATATATCTTTAACTGTATTCGGTTACATGACTGAAGAGGTAGATAGAGTAGAACAAATAATTAAAAACATACTACCATTTGAGATTAGTAATGACAATTTCACCCATATTAAATCATTTTCTCAATTTGGAGATAAATTTAGTATAATGAATTATGAAACAGAAAATTACGAAGAAGTTAATCAAATTATGAAAGATATTGGTAAAAATATGAGTAAAACTGAAAAATTAAAGATAAAGGGTAAGCTAAAAAAATTAATTGATTTAGATGAAAAAAAAATATATTTTAGGTTGAATAAATTTGATCTTTATAATAATGAAATAATCTTTGATGAGGGAAATGATGTATTAAAAATTGAGATCTCTTATAATACATATAATAAGAATGAAAATAACTATGATAAAATTGAAAATCTTTTCAAATTAAATGAGTGGATTAATTAAATGGTGACTTCTTATTTCGGTTCGTTAAAAGATATAAATTCAAAAAAGAATGAAGAATATTTAAATTTCAGAGGAATAAATTCATTTTTAATTGAAATTAATGATGATGAAATCAAAAACTTGGAATTAGGAGAAACATATTATCAGACATTTTATAGAAAAACCATAATATCAGATAATGATATGGAAATCAAGAAGGCCTTACAGAAATATAGAAAAAAATATCATATAATAGCAGGTGTACCATTAAATGCTAAGACAGCCGCATTATTAGCAAGAGATAATCGAGTAGATATGATTAGAATAAATCCATCTTTAGGATTGTCTGTTTTTAATAAAAGATATGCTAATAGAGTTTTGGAGAATGGAAAAATATTAGAAATTGACCTCTCCAATTTTCAAAAAAAATATTTTGCCAATAAAGTTAGACCATTAATGAGAATATTAAAAAGCATGAAAGTACAAAAATTATTATTTCATTTAACAAATTTACCAACAAACATAAAAGAATTAAGATCGGATAAAGCATTAATTGCAGTTGGCAAATTATTAGAGATTTCAACTAATAGTGCGTCAACATCAATAATTAGCGATAGGATTAAAGAGAACATGAAAAAAATAGAAGGAAAAATACCTTTCCCTGGAGTTGAGTTAGATGGTAGTTAATAATGAAAGAAAAAGATATATTTTAATTGAAATTTTAGGTGAAAAGCCTGATATTAGAAAAATTATTAATGAATGTAAAAATAAAATAAGTTTAATTGATGGCCAGATTGGTGTTGCTAAAGCAGCGATATATGGCATTGATTTCAAAATTAATTTAATTGTTATCAAAACAAATCATCAAATGAGACAAACTGTTGAAGCAGCAATCGCATTATTGAATGATAATTCATACATAGTGGAAACCAGATTAGTTTCTGGAACAATTAAAAAAATTAAAACTCATATTAATGCCATCAAACAATAAACATGATTAACTATGAATTTCAAGTGTAATTGAGAGAATATGAAGTTAAAACCCCAAAATGAGATTTATTATCTATAATAATATCGATGATTTTCTCCGCGACATTAAC
>PBWW01000029.1 GCA_002728275.1 Candidatus Heimdallarchaeota archaeon | reverse complement strand
GCCATTTGTTTATACTCTAATACAGGAATAAAGTTATATCCAAAATTACCAGAGTATCGATACAACGATCGAATTATTACTCTTCTTCCAGGTAAATTTACACCTGCTGCCAAAGTAGGAGTTGCACTTATAACTTTAATTATTCTTTTCTTAAATCCTTCCTCTATTAACCTTCTATGTTTTGCAATTAATCCTGCGTGATGGAATGCAACTCCTTTCTCCACTGAATTTGCTAATCTCTCTCTTAGACTAGTTTTTTCACCAGAGGATCTCAATGCCATACTTATTTCCAATAACTTTTCTAAATCAGTATTATTAAGTACTTTTACAATTGATTTCCCTATATCATCTGATGCTTTCATCGCCGATTTTCGTGTATTATTAAACACCAACACTTGTCCTTCATCTTTCAAAGTTTCATGAACTAAATCAATATAATCAAATTTTTTACCTATTTTTTTTAAATTTCTTTTCTTACCATTTTTAAAATGTATTTCTCCCTCGGACCAGACCATTTCTTCTAAATCAACCGGTCTCCAATTAGAAAATATTAATTCTGCATTTAACCATTTAGTAATCTCATCTGCATTTTTTATTGTTGCTGATAAAGCAATAATTTGACAATCTGGAATATTTCTTTTGACCAATGTCAAGACAACTTCTAAAACAGGTCCTCGACCACTGTCATTAATTAGATGTACTTCATCTGATACTATCACCTTAATATCATTCAACCATTTCACTTGATGTCTTATTAATGAATCAAATTTTTCATTTGTGGCAATAATTATATCTGATTTTCCTAACCAATTTGAATTTTCATCTAAGTCTCCTGTGGAAATAGATATTTTATATCCAAATAAATCCGCATATTCTTTAATTTCGTTATATTTTTCAGATGCCAAAGCTCTCAACGGTGCTAAATATATTACTTTACAACCTGGATTATTAATCAAAGCAGAAAACATCGCAAATATTGCAATTAAGGTCTTTCCAGATGCGGTTGGTATCGCCACAACTAAATTCTTACTATCTAACAATCCTTTTCTTATAGCCTCTTCTTGAGGTGGATATAAACTAAAAATATTTTGTTCTATTAATTTATTCTTTAACCTAATATCTATATCAATTTCCTCTACTTTCATAAAAATTCTACTCTATGGTTTGTTTAACGTATCACCTTTAGGATTGTATAGTACACCATCTAAAATCATTTGATCAATCATTTCATTGGTATATGTTTCGGGGATATTTTCCAAATTTTTCGCTCTCTGTATCAATTCATCCTTCGAAAATGGTCCATTATTTTCTCTGTATAAATCATCTATAAGACTCTGTATTATCGAAAATCTATTTCTTCTTGACTGTGTTTGCCCAGAATAAAGAGCATCAATATCTAAAGTACCTGTCTCTGGATCTATCGCAATTTCTTTTAAACTATATTCCATCAGATCAATAGCAAATTGCGCATCTTCTTTAGTCACCTCTTTTTTCAATGACGCTTTCGCTTTCGCCTCAGCCAATCTAATAATCCCTTCAAGTTGTCTAGCTGTTATAGTAACACTACCTTCTCCATTATTCATATTTCCTCCATATCTATTTCGCATTTGGACATAGAACTCTCTTATTTTTTCACTTGCCTCACTTGAAATAATAGGTTTGAAATTATTATTTGCGAATTTGATATATTTTTTCAGTTTATCTTCGTCCATTAATCTATTTTGAGGGGTCTCATCGACATTCTCTATGTGCTGTTGTAATATATGCTCCGCCAAAATTGAATCTTTTTCTTCATTTGGTTTATCTTTTAATATGAATACTAGATCAAATCTTGATAAGATTGCAGGTGTCAAATTCACATTCTCACTAAAAGATCTTTGATCTTCATAACGACCGTATTTTGGATTAGCTGCAGCTAATACTCCAGTTCTAGCATTTAATGTCGCAAATATTCCTGCCTTGGCAACACTAACTGTTTGCTGTTCCATGGCTTCATGTATCGCGGACCTATCATTTTCACTCATTTTATCAAATTCATCTATTAAGCAAATCCCTCTATCTGCTAAAACCATTGCTCCAGCCTCAAGAGTGATTTCCCCTGTATCAGTATCTCTCACTATAGCCGCAGTCAAACCAGCTGCAGATGATCCTTTTCCAGATGTAAATAAACCCCTCGGGGCTATTGATTGGACATATTTTAATAATTGACTTTTAGCCACACCAGGATCACCAACAAGCAACACATTTGGTTGTCCTCTAGTGGAAAACCCTTCCTCTTTTTTATCAACCCCCCCAAATAGCATTAACAAGGCTGCTTGTTTTATTTCTCTCAAACCATGTATCTGTGGTGCAACAGAAGACACCAACGATTTAAAAAAATCAGGTTCTCTGGCCATTTCAATAAATTCTTCTCTCTCCTCTTCACTCAATTCATCAATTTCATCATCTTTTGTTAATGACTCAATAAAATTTACTTCTACCCACGAATCATAAGTTAATAAATCTCCTTTTTTCGCATTTTTCGGTTTAAATCTAATAATACCTCCAATCTTCACCCTATCTCCAGGTCTAACTGAATTTACTATATCCTCTTTTAATTGACATGGAATTGATTTTGGTGAAGCTCCTGCCGGCAAATCTTCAGGTCTTTCTTGCAGGGTAATAAATTGCCAATCAACCATTTTAGATTTCTCAGGTTTAAAGTACATTTTTCTATTTCCACACACATCACATTCATTTGGTTCCATATAATATCCATCTTCAAAAGTAATATCCCTAGAATGTATTGGATCTATTTCACATTCAAAAAATGCTTTATCAACAATTGATTTAATTTCCGTGGCTCTAATTATCATCCCCTCTAACCAATATATTTTTTGATTTTGAACATCCATTGCTCTTATATCTCTTATCTCAGTTTCTTCAGGTATTCCATCAAATCTGACAAAAAATTTATTATCTGAATTTTTTCTATGAAAATCAGGATCTTCCACTTTAATAGTCTCTTTTAATATCCTACCACCAATGTTTATCATTCTTCTAGGTTCATTCATAAGCGTGTCTGCCAATTCAGACTCCACTGAAATTCCATCCATTTGAATTAAGTCATCATACTGAATAACCAGAGATCTTTGATTTTCAATTATCATCTGATTAATCTTNTTAACGTATTTAAAATCACCATTCTCATCTTGAAAATCTCTAAAAAAAGTTTCATACGCTTTTTCAGTTTCTGTCTCAGACATTGCCATAATTTAATTATTCCTCCAATACTTCTGACTCTTGAAAAAATGATAATTCATCTTCTCCCATTACATCCCATCCTTTATTTGTATTGTCATTAATTTTGGAATTTTCATTATCATTATAATTAGAGTTGATATTCATGTTTCCTACTTCTTGATACCAATTTATGTATATCTCTCTCATTTGACTCATTAATTTTTTTTCATATTTTGTAATATCTTTTATTTCGATATTATATGGCTTAGCAATTTCCATTAAAATTTTCCGTATTCTCATTCTATAAATTAAACGAATATTTCCTTGATAGGCCATCGATAATCTCAAACTAGTTGTATTCTCTTTTTGGTTTAAAATTTCGATTTCTTTTTCCAAAAAATAATAAAACATATCATCAATTTTAGCCAGTTGATTTTCAAATTTTATCTCATGATCAATTATATCATTAATTTGTCCTTTACTCAAAAATGATTTTGAAGTAATATTCACAAATTTTGCTTGTTCTAATATTTCAGCAAGATCCAAATTAATTTTCTTTTTTTCCCCTTCTTTCAAACTTCCTATTTCTACTTTGTATGTATTGGTCTTTTCATCATATACTGATTTTAAAGGCAGATTGTCTAAATTTTTTAAAGCCTCAACTTCAATTAACTCTGCCATATATTTCAATTTTTTAACATTTTCAAACCAATTATTATACATATAATTTAGCTCATCAAAAAATATTTTTTCATCTAATAATAAATCATTATTTCTAGGTGGATTACTTGTTCTTACCATGGACAATATTTTTTTAGTCCTTATCTCAAATAATTCCTCAAAGTTCTTTTTTAAACTCTCCAATGCAAAAATATTTTCAGCATTTTTTTCCTCACTTAAGTTTTTCATTTCATTTAATATTATCCTATAATAAAACATGTCAAGTTTAGTTAAACTACTATTTCCTCTTTCTCTTTGTACTATTCTTTTAAGTTCACTTGGCTCACTTGTGTCTTCACCAACATATTCNACATAATTCATTTTTTTTAGTATCTTACCTACCCAATAAGGCGTCTTTAGAATTCTATCTTTCTTTAACCGTATTCTATATTTTTCAATATTTAATGACTCTTCTCTATCAATTAAGGATTTTATTTTAATGGGTTGATCCTCATAATCATAAATTAATCTCTTCAATTTATAATNCATTTGAGNCATATACATTATTANCAATTTCTAATAAAAAAAACTAATTGTTAAAACNACTCAGACTGGAATGAAAGTAATAAATCTTAAAAAAAATTNAATCGACAAGTTTTANTNAAATTTTCATCTAGATAAATAATATAGAAACGCAAACTAGAAAAGTGAGACTATATCCAATTGAATATGCCACAAACAAAATATATCTTCATTTTAGGTAGCGTTCTTTCAGGACTAGGAAAAGGTATTGTGACTTCGGCCATAGGAAAAGCCTTTCAAGTCAGAAATAAAGATATTTCTGTTTTAAAAATAGATCCTTATTTAAACATTGATGCAGGAACTATGAGTCCAATAGAACATGGTGAAGTATTTGTTACTGATGATGGGGGAGAGCTCGATGAAGATTTTGGTCACTATGAACGATTTTTAGGTCGACCAATGAGTAGGAATCAAAATATTACCTCNGGTCAAATATATTATAGTGTAATTTCCAAAGAAAGAAAAGGAGAATATTTAGGAAAAACAGTACAAGTTGTTCCCCATATAATAGACGAAATTCTCCATAGAATTAATAGTTTAGTTCAACAAAAAGAATCTGAAATTATGATTGTGGAAGTTGGAGGTACCATTGGTGATATCGAATCTAGACATTTCTTGGAAGCTATAAGACAACTCAATCGAAATATCCCTGAAGAGGACTCCCTATTTGTTTTATTAACATATGTCCCTTTTCCAAATCATTTGCAAGAGCATAAAACTAAACCAACACAAATGGCAGTTCGAGAATTAAGAGCATTAGGTATTACACCCGATATAATAATAACAAGAAGCTCTAAATCATTAGATAAAAAAACTTTAAACAAAATTGCATTTTTCGCAGATGTAACAGAAAGTGCAGTACTTGATATTCCTGATGTTTCATCAGTTTTTGAAGTTCCTCAAATCTTAGATAATCAAGGTTTAATGAATCTAATGATAAAATATCTTCAACTCGACTTAGGCATGCCAAATTGGAGTAAAATAAATACACTTTTGAATAATTTATCTTCTCTAAAAGATAAAATTATCATTGGAATACCTGGAAAATATACTGATTTAGTTGACTCTTACATATCTGTGAATGAAGCATTAAAACATGCTGCATGGGTTCATCAATATGATATAGAATTAAAACATATCCCCACAGAGTTGTTAGAGGAAAGTATTGATAATCTAAAATTATTGGAAGATTTAGATGGTATATTAGTTCCTGGTGGCTTTGGTGATAGAGGTACTGAAGGAAAGATATTAGCAATTAAATATGCTCGTGAGAACGATATACCTTTTTTAGGCATTTGTTTAGGTTTTCAATTAGCAGTCGTAGAATATGCGAGAAATGTAAAAAATTTACCTAATGCTCACTCTACAGAAATGAATTCTTCTACTGCTGATCCAGTCATCAGTTTGCAAGAATCACAACAGGATTTAGAAAATTTAGGAGGAACAATGCGATTAGGATCAAGTGAAGTAGTGATCTCAAAAAAATCAATGATCTATGAATTGTATGGAAAAGAAAAAATCAATGAGAGGCATCGTCACAGATATGAGGTTAATAAAAATTATTTTGACATTATACAAGATGATAATTTCACTTTCACTGGCTTTTATGGCGAATTAGCCGAAACCTTTGAGTTATCGAATCATATATTTTTCATGGGTGTACAATTCCACCCTGAATTTAAAAGTACACCTTGGGCATCCTCCCCTCCTTATCAAGGTCTGATTGATGCAGCAATAAAGAGAAAACAAAATGGTAATTAATAACAAAAATTCTTCAAAAATAAGAAATGACGAGAGAGGGATTTGAACCCCCGCATGCATAGCATAGTGGTTATCTCGGAGTTTACTTTCGAGACCACCCTCTTGGGCCGGGCTTGAGTATCTCGCCTTTTCTATAATTTAGTTAATTGAACTATTTATTTATGTTATTATTCATTTTATTTCAACAACAATTTTTTTTCAATCTCATAACACTAATCAATCTTTAACATATTTTGATTTTTGTAAATTTCATTTTTTTGATATATTTCCGAGAGATATAAAAATGATATATCATATCAAACATATGAAAAATTATAAGTTCACAATTTTACTTGTGTTGTTATCAATTTCAATTTTATCAACACCAGTTTCCTCTGTTGATACAGACGAAACTGTCTCACCCATATTGATCATAGGTGGTCAAGAGGGTTCAGGAAAAGGGCAATTCAATGAACCTGACAGCATATTTGTCAGTTCCGATGGTTTATACTATGCAGGTGATACTGAAAATTTCAGAGTTCAAATATTTGATGCAAAAGGCGAATGGGTAGACCAATTAAGAGGCTTCGACTCTGATGCAATTGGAAACGAGGTTCAAGGTATAAGTGAACTAAAAAATGGAACTATAGTCGTCGTAGAAAAAGCAGGAGGGCTTTACTTTTTTAATCCTAAAAATCAAAAATTAACTGCAAAATTAGATTTAGGTACCTTAGCAAATCTTACTACAATTGATACTCAAGGATTAGGTGTTTGTCCTGACTCTGGTAATGTATTTGTAACAAATCAACCTGAAGAATTGGTGATAGTTGTCAGTCCAACAGGAGAATTAGTTAAAACATGGAGTACAGGTAGTGACACTACGCCCGAAAATATTGCTTTTGATCCAGTAAGAGATCGCATCTATGTTAGTACAGAAGAAACCAATTCAATAAGTGTATACGCATATAATGGGACTCAAATAGGTAATTTTGGTGATGATGAATCTGAAAGAAACTTTGAGGGTATCGCATTAGATCCTTATGGTAGAATAATTGCTGTTGATGAAGGAAACGACGGCACAATAGGTAATGGTGTGTCTAGAATTATTGTGTATGATCCTTCTAACTACTCAGCTTTATACTCTTGGGGAGGGACCACCGCAACAACAGATGGTAGATTTTTCTCACCTGATGGAATTGCATATGATCCTTTCAATAACAGAGTTTTAATCGCAGATCAAGGAAATTATCGAATTCAAGTATTTGACTATCTCTCAATATTATCTAATTTTGGTGTAGCCGCAGATACTACATCTCCAGTTATATCATTTGATGAATTATTCAACCCTGATTTTGTTTTACCCGCAGGTGGAACCATTAAAGAAGATTTAACTTGGACTATAGAAGATGATGGTGAATTTTTACTTTCATATGACCTAAAATCAGACTCCAGTGTAGAATCTTTGAAATCAGGTCATGTTAAGTCCGGTGAAACTATAACAACAACATTCGAAACCTCAACAGTCGGAACATTCACTTATACTTTAAGTGTTATGGATGCTTATAATAATACTGCAGAGCATATTCTTACAATAGATGTTGTAGAGGAAGAAGTAACTGCTTCATCTGAAACCTCAAGTGAGACTTCANNTGANACNTCANNTGANACNTCANNTGANACTTCATCTGAAACCACAAGTGAGACTTCCCAAACAGAAAGTACTAATTTTCAATATTTCTTTACTATATCTGTGGTTATGCTTTCTTTAAGTTATNGCTCTTGGTATATTAGATACCATAAAAATAAATATTAATATATTTAATCTTCTAAAGACTCATCTTTTCTTACAATAACCCATGATTGAGTCTTTTCATCCCATTCTTCCCATTCATCATCATCGAATTCATCATCATCATCGAATTCATCNTCATACTCGTCTTTTTGGTCTTCTTTTTTATCCCTTGGTATCTCTAACTTTGTAATTGCTTGCCAAATCATAGTTCTAGTATGGAATGGTGTATTTGCATCACCAGTGCTATCTTCNAATTCCTCTATCGCATTAACTGCTCTAACTGCTAATTCCATACTTTTATCATTTAACATNTCAATGGATTTAGTTGCACTTCTTCGAATATTTCTTGGTACCGATTGATCTTCACTTATCTGTAATAATATTTCTATAGCTTCTTTCATTCTTTCCTCTGTCATTCAAAATCACCAAACCTTTTTATTTTTTATACCCTTTTCCCTATTAAATATGGGATTAATATATTTTATACTTAATGAAACAATCCACTTTTATTTCTCAAGTTCATTNACAAGTATTAATTTTAAAAACTATTAATAATTAGGTTTGAAATCATTATCATCAAATTTACGCCAACTATAATCTTCCTTAGCCATTAATACTGCACAAGATGAGGCTGATTGATCAATAATTTTTAATCTGTTTTCAGTTTTATCACAAATACTTTCGGAGAATTCTACAATATCAATTAAATTAGGCATTCTATCATACCCATAATTATTTCTTGCATCTCCAACAGAAACAAAACCTTTAGCCTCCAAAAAATGGGCTTCTGATTTCTCAAACATATTAGCATAACTTTCCGCTTCTTTCATATTTTTCCCTTTGACTAAAGTCATTCTTATCACTTTTCTAGTATTTAATGATGGGAATAACTCAATTGTTTCAAGTAAATTGTTCCAAGACTCTTGAGGATTAAATGGTCTAGTAATCGCAGAATGAGTATTTTTTGTAGCTCCTGCTAATGTCAAATACAGTTGAGTAGGTAGAGTGTTTAAATTCTCTAATACTTTTGGCTGTGTTCCATTGGTAACTAAAAATGTTGACATGCCTAATTCATGACATATCTCTAAAAATTCATCTAANTGTTCGTATAACGTGGGTTCACCTGATAGTGATATNGCTACATGCTTAGGTTTTAATGATNTTTCCCAATGTTCTCTACTAACTTCTTGATTTCCACCATATCCACTAAGTAACTTTCTTTGTCCCTCAATCATTCCTAATATTATTTCTCGAGGGTCTTCATGTTTGACATTACTCATATCATCTCCAGAAGCATAGCTCTCTGATCTCCAACAAAAAGAACATCTCTCTGTACACCAAGTTAATGCAGGTGATACCTGCATACATCTATAAGACTCTACTCCATAGAATTTGTGTTTATAACAAGATCCTTTATCTTCAGATTTGTCCTTCACATCTTTTTTGGTCCAATGACATAATTTTACCCCACTATGAGCGCCAACTAAATGATAGCTTTGACTCTCTAATCTTGATCTTAGATCATAATCCATTCCTATCGAAAGATTAACAAGTGGGTTTTCCATAATAACAAGAAAATATGAACTTATTTTAGACTCTCGCTTAGTAACTTAAAAAACATCAATCAGATTTTTCAAATATTACATATGGTATTATATAATTATGAATCAATCTAAATTTGTAAATAATAATAGGTGAAANTATTATGGANGAAAATAATNATAATTCTAATCAAACAAGCAATGATAATCATAAAATACCTGAAGAAAGACTCCAAGAAACCTCTCATTCAGTAACAATTAATGGTAAGAAAATTAGTTATACTGCACATGCAGGTACAATGTTAATAAAAAAAGAAGAAGATGAAAAAGCACCTAAAGCCACAGCAGAAGTTTTCTATGTGTCATATACTATGGAAGATCAAAATCCATCTGATCGTCCCATTACATACATCTTTAATGGAGGACCTGGATCATCATCAGTTTGGNTACATTTAGGTCTTTATGGTCCAAAAAGAGTAATTTCCGAAAAAGATGAAAAGGCNATTCCTCCACCTTATCAATTAGTTGATAATGAATATAGTTTAATTGATAAAACTGATATGGTTTTTATCGATCCAGTATCCACTGGTTGGTCAAGAGCTGTCCCAGGTGAAAAGGCAGAACAATTTCACTCATTTGAAAATGATTTAGAATCCGTTGGAGAATTTATTCGACAATTTACCTCACGGTATAATCGTTGGTCATCTCCAAAATATTTGGCAGGAGAGAGTTATGGAACTACTAGAGCTGCAGGATTGTCCGGTCTTCTNCATATGAAACACGGACTATATCTCAATGGTATTATGTTAATCTCATCTGTTCTAAATTTTCAAACATTGAGATTTAGTACTGGTAATGATTTACCTAATGTTCTCTATCTTCCCACATATACTGCTACTGCTTGGTATCATAACAAATTATCAGATGTTTTGATGAACAAATCAATNGAAGAAGTAGTNGAAGAAAGTAGACAATTTGCTCTTAATGAATATGCACCAGCATTAATGTTAGGAGATCGTATAATTGATGACTCCAAAAAATATGATGACTTNTGTGACAAATTATCCTATTATACCGGTATANACACTGAATACATCAAACAAACCAATTTGAGAATCGAAATAAANCGGTTTGTNAAAGAATTAAGACGAACTGAAAGAATTACAGTNGGTAGATTAGATAGTAGATTTACTTCACATGATAGGACTTCAATCGGNGAGATGAATGAATTTGANCCATCTTATGCAGCAATTCAAGGGCCATATACNGCNACTTTTAATGATTATATTACTCGNCAACTTNAATTTGAGAATGATCTTTCTTATAANATATTGGCAAATTTATANGAAACTTGGAAATATGACAAACAACAAAATCAATANTTAGATGCTAGTGAGACATTGNGAAAATCATTAAATTATAATCCATCNATGAAAATTTTTGTTGCCAATGGATATTATGATTTGGCTACTCCTTTTTTTGCTACTGAATATACAATGGATCATTTACAAATTGAACCACATTTACGAAATAATTTACAAATGGAATATTATGATGCAGGACATATGATGTATCTTAAAGAGGATTGTCTCAAGAAATTAAAGGTTGACTTAGATCGTTTCTATTCATTATAATTTAATCATTCTATTTTTTTATTCTCACCATACATTCACATTTTCTTCATTTTCAATCATTAATTTTTCATAAAAATCCCAAAATCTGTATATAACTCGATTATAATGATTCATTGTTTTTGGTCTTTTTCCCTTCCCATATTCTTTCAAAAAACTCTCCACTAATTCATATGTTACTAAACCATTATCTCCATTTTCAGTCGCATATTTTAGTATGTACCTGCTCATATAATCATGAATATGCCAATAGCTCTTCGACATCGTTTTACTCTCTACCATAATCATCCATTTTTTATAGATACTATCATGATCCAAATCCTGAGTTTTATTCATGTTTTTTTCAATAATAATCTTAGGCTTCTGTTCTTGTTTATTCTTTTTACTATTTTTCCTGGGTAACTCCTCTTTTAATTTTTCTAATTCACTCCTCTCTAATAATAATATCTTAGACTTCTCAGTTTCAATTTTCTCATATTCGTCTAACTTCTCAAAAATAAAATCCACTTTGGATTTGGATTTTTTGATACTTGACATTAAGTTGATAAAATTGATACCGATGATTTCATTTCCATTAAATATTTCATTTGATACTTTTAATGGATATTTATATCTCATCCATCCATTGAACCAATTTTCAGGTACTTCTTTCATTAAAAATCGGTCTAAATATTCTGCCATAGATCTCCCTGTTTTCATCCAGTGATCAATATTGACATTTTCTAACTCACTCTTTTTAAGTTCATTATTCCATTTTGGCAAGATATTTTTTTGAATATACATAATTATATTACCTATAAACTACTTAGATAATATATCTTTTGATACCTATGAATTTTAATTTATTAATATCTCATCATACAATATAACAATATTTAGATTTTAAAATTGATAAAATTT
>PBWW01000028.1 GCA_002728275.1 Candidatus Heimdallarchaeota archaeon | reverse complement strand
ATTAAATGTTGCTTCTACCATGCCTCCAGTATATTCGGCTCTAATATTACCACCTATTCGCACTTTTTCGTAACCATCAATATTGTCATCATTGTAGCTACTATACCACAAATCATAATCGACGCTACTCCAATCGATGACTACTTCAGTCAGATTTGGTGCATCTGTTCTTACAGTGGTTTGATAATTCACAGATGAATTAGAGAAGTCATCTGTTAAATTTGAATTATTCAAATCACCAAAATTTTTATTAGACATATTTGTCTCATTAAGTTCTGAATTTGGTGCAGCTAATGACCCAAAAATAAAAACTAAAATNACAAAATATGCTAAATAATTATATTTAATTTTCATATTATCACTTTAAATNAAAGTAGATTAAGATTTTTAGTCATATAATAAAATTTATATGTTAAAAAAACGTAAATCTAAATTTTTTTTAGCTTTGTTGAATTTAAATCTTTAATATGAATAATATTATATTACCAAAAAATAGTGTAAAGTGAAAAAAATGAAATGAAAATCATAATGTATGTTTACTATCTTTAGCTTTATATTATCTAAGTTTCTGCAAATGTATGCGAGTACAATAATNGCTATTGTGCTTGAAGACATTTTCTGAGAGGATCGCGGGACGAATGAGCCGGATAGGAGAGGTGTCGGTCAGTAACTGTGTTACGGTACAATTATTTGATTTCATCCAACATCTTAACCAACCGCTGTAAATGCGTAATTGAAATGCAAATTCAGTGGTAGAGTTAGCGTAAATGAAAAAAGCTTAATGAAGTTTACTTTATTGTAACCTGCGTAATAAATTCCAAGCACATTAACAAATGAGAATTATTCTCTTGTTAATACGTAATTTGTCTCTTTAGATAAATAAGCCATTATGGTTAAAAACGTATTCTGGTTGATGCTGCCAGCGCGGGCTGCTATTGGTGTTAGGTAAGGCATGCAAGTCTATCGTCCTTCGGGATGAGGCGAAAAGCTGAGGAACACGTTGGTAAGCTGCCCTTGAGACGGGAATAACCACGGGAAACTGTGACTAATACCCGATAGCTGAGGATCCCTGGAAATGGGCCATCAGTTAAATGCTACGGCGCTCAAGGATGCACCTGCGTCCCATTAGGTAGTTGGTGGTGTAACGGACCACTAAGCCATTGATGGGTAACGGCACTTAAAGGTGTGGCCGTCAGATCGGGACTGAGACAACGCCCGGGCCTCCACGGAGTCCAGCAGTCAGGGAAATTCCACAATGCCGGAAACGGTGATGGAGTAACGCCAAGTGATAAGATCACTCTTATCTGTTGTATAGTGTAAACAGCTATATGAGGAAGCAGAGGGCAAGGATGGTGCCAGCAGCCGCNGTAAAACCATCTCTGCGAGTGGACCGCTTTTATTAGGCTTAAAGCGTGCGCAGCCGGACCAAGTAGTCTTCGGTGAAAGCCTGTCGCTCAACGATAGGAAATGCTGGAGAAACCATTGGTCTTGGGACTGGGAGAGGTAGGCGGTACTGATGGGGTAGCGGTGAAATGCGTAGATCCTGTCGGGACCACCTGTGGCGAAGGCGGCCTACTGGAACAGATCCGACGGTCAGGCACGAAAGCGTGGGTAGCGAAGCGGATTAGATACCCGTGTAGTCCACGCCGTAAACGCTCTGCACCAAGTGTAGCCGTATTTAGATACGGCTGTGCTGTCGAGAAATTCTTGAGTGCAGCGCCTGGGGATTACGGTCGCAAGACTGAAACTTAAAGCAATTGACGGGGCTCTACCGGAACGCGTGAGACTTGCGGTTTAATTGGACTCAACGCCAGAAACCTTACCTGAGCCGTTTATAGTAATGATTGTCAGCTTGATGAGCTTACGTGAGCTATAAATAGGTGTTGCATGGCCCATTTTAGCTCGTGCCGTGAGGTGTTTGCTTAAGTGCAAAAACGTAGCGAGACCGGCGTCCTTATTTGCCAGTGATGCATCCGTGTAGATCGGGTACAATAAGGAGATCGCCACCGCTGAGGTGGATGAAAGAGCCGTCCAGATGAGGTCTGTATGACCCGTACGCTCAGGGCCACACGCGAGTCGCAATGGCCGGGACAATGAGATGCAACGTCGAAAGACGACGCCAACCTCTAAACCCGGTCTCAGTTAGGATCGCGGACTGTAAGCGTCCGCGTGAATATGGAATGCGTAGTAAGGACGTTTCATTATGACGTCCTGAATTCTCCCCTGGAGCTTGCACACACCGCCCGTCGCTTGATCCGAGATGGGAGGGGATGAGGCGTGGTTATCACTGACCATGACGAGTCTTCTCTCGTTGAGGCGCAAGAAGTCGTAACAAGGTGCCCGTAGCGGAAGCTGCGGGCGGATCACCTCCTAAGAATGTGTCAGACCGGGACTTTCCCGGTCTAGACATTATTTATCATACTTATCAAGGTGAATATGACTTTCTTTAACCTCAATTCGATAGACAAGCACATTTAGTGTGTAAGACAATAATAATAGGTAGAAGCAGTATCCAAAAATAAGTTCCGAATGTTTGATTACGTATCAGTAAAGGTTGGAAAGATGTTGTTATGATGAAATGTAATTTTATAGAATAATGTAAACTGTGATTAATATAATTTACCTACATATTTAATATGGAATTGTTCCAAGTTATATTATGAAGGAAATCAATGATGATATAAAAAATAAAATCATGATTGATGTTTTATTAAATGCTCAAATTCATAATGGAAGTCCTAATGCGAAAGTTGTCTTAGGAAGTATATTAGGAAAGAATCCTGAGTTAAGACCATTAGCTAAACAAATTAATATTGAAGTTCAAAAATTTGTNGATGAAATTAATAGTTGGGATAGAACTAAAATAAGTAATACTTTGATNGANTTAGCACCNAATGCTATGAAGGAAACTCAAGCTAGAAAAGACAAAAAATCAGAACAAAGAAAAGAACAAAAGAAAGGTCTACCTGATTTGGCAAATGCNCTCAAAGGCAAAGTAAGAGTAAGATATGCNCCTGATCCATCGAAATTTCCTCATTTAGGACAAGGGATGAATTATATGATCAATCATATGTATGCTAAAAAATATGATGGATATGTATTATTGAGATTTGATGATACCAATCCTGAAAAAGTTGACCCGGTTTATTATGATGCTATAAAAGATGGATTAAAGTGGTTAGGATGTGAATGGGATGAAGAGGTAAGAGCTTCTAACTTTATTAATGAAATGTATGATGTGACAACTGAATTGATTGAGAAAAATAGGTTATACTTTTGTTCATGTGAACCTTTAGAATTTAACGAAAAGAAAGATGAGGGACTGCCTTGTAAACATAGAAATTTAGAAACTAAAATCCATACTGAAAATTTCAAAAGAATGCTATCAGGAGAAATTAAGAAAGGGGAGGGAGTGATAAGATTGAAAGGTGTTTTAGGATCCAATAATTTGAATATGCGTGATCCAGTAATGTTTAGAATTAGTGATGTGAAACACCCATTTGTTGACGAAAAATATAGAGTATGGCCACTATATGATTTTGAGTCTGCTTTTTTTGAAATGAAATATAATATTACCCATGTTATAAGATCTGGAGAGTTCGGTCAAATGCGAGAGGAATTACAAACATATCTGATTGAATTGATGGGGGGGTTAAAGCCTGAATTTATTTCATTTGGGAGATTCAATATTCAAGGAAGCCCAACTTCGGGAAGAGTAATAAGAGAATTAGTTAATGAGGGAGTTGTATCAGGATGGGACGATCTGAGATTACTTACTTTACAAGCATTGAAGAGAAGAGGAATACATCCAAAGACTGCAAAATTATTAATAGAAGAGGCAAGTATTACTGCAAAAAATTCTACTATTGCTTGGGTAACATTAGAGTCAATATCAAGGAGTTTACTAGATAAAACCGCACATAGACTATATATGGTTATAGACCCATTAATGATAGAAATAGATGGGATAAAAGAAGGCAATATTGAACTACCATTCCATCCTGAAATTAAAGATTATGGGGTTCGAAAAATGAATATAACCAAGAGAGTTTANATCTCATCTGAGGANCTCAATTTTAAAGAAGGTGATATTATTAGATTGAAAGATTTCTGCAATATCAAGATAATAAAAATTGGAGAGAAGATTCATGCAGACTTTGAGAGTAAGGAAGTAATAAAAGGGGTTGCTAAAATTCAATGGGTTAATGATGATTTCAAAGAAATTAAATTATTAGATCCAAAATTATTATACCCGGTNAAAAATGAAATTGACAAAAACTCAATGAAATCAACTTTTGGTTATGTAGAAAATAATATTTTGAATTTAGAGTTAGACACGATTGTGCAATTTGAAAGAATTGGTTTTGCTAAATTACAAAATATTGATAATGAAATTACCGGGCACTTTATTCATAGATTTTAAAAAAGTTGCCCATTTACATGAAGTATTAAATAGTGAATCTATTTGTATAATATGGAGCAACCAAATTTNATTGAACTACCTAATGATAATTATATTCCAGGTGTATGCAACATAGGTCCTTTAGAAATTCAAAGAAGAAAGAATTGGTTTTTTGTAGCTGTTTTTGGCAGTTTTATGATTGCGAGTATATTCTTGGTAAGTGAATTTAATCTTTTTTTGACTATTTTTTCATATTTAGTGTTATTGGGNACTGGATTTGGGTTAGGTTTAGTATTTTTTGAATGGTATGACAAATTTTGCATTGCGTTTGGATTTTTTGGGNNTTTCAATTTCCAAAAATTGGGGAATTATTCGAGAGTGGAAAATAAAGATTACACAAATATTGACCGAAGAAAAGTTTTGAATATTCTAATTAAATCATTGTTAGTTTCGGTTCTATACACTTTACTTGTAGCAGGCATTGCGTTAATATTTGATTTTCCTAAACTTATAATATTATGATTATTTTAATCTAAAATAATTTCGACTTTAAAATTATTTAGTTCATATATACCATAATCTATTTTTAGCTTGTTTTCATCAACCAATTCTCTTACAATTCTTGATAATTTCACCAGTTCTCCTTTTTGATTTTTTGCATTATCTAAAATTTTCTCTCTATCTGATAAATTATTGTCACCTGGAATCATCATTTCAATTTTACTTAAGATAGGTTCAAAATAATTATGTTTTAAGGAATATGGGAGGTATTTAATCGCAATAGCACCACATTTTTCATGTCCTAAAATTATAATTTGTCTAATTGATAATTCTAAGCANGCAAATTCAATTGTACTGATTATTTCTTTTGAAATAATATTACCTGCAATTCTGATGGTAAATAATTCTCCAATATTAGAGTCAAAAATTATTTCAGGTACTAATCTACTATCTGAACAAGTCAAAATAATTGTATGCGGGGTTTGGTGATCAATTAGTTGTTTTGTAGTTTCTTTGAGGGTATTAAAATCATATTTTGACTTTCCTTGTATCCAACGAGAATTTCCCTTCAAAAGATGGGAGATAATGTCTAATGATTGATTATTTGATTTTTTCATTTCAATATTATATAGATTGTACTTGATTATAAATAACTAATTACCAATTATTGTTCTTTTGTCTAACTAAAGTTGTTAAACCAATTATTGATAAGAGAGAAACTATTAAACCAAAACCTGGTAAGGAAATACCTACTGCGGGTGTTGATGCAGTTCGTCCATTATTTGCGTTGAGACTAAATGTTAATGTAACAGAATTACCTGCACCATCAACAGCTCTTATTGATAATTCGGTTGAACCATCAACGACATCTTCTGAATTCCATTCTGAAATATAGGTATTATTTTCACTTGAAATCATTTCGGCTTCAACTCCTGATGGATTAATAAATACCACTTGAGAAACGGAATAATCATCTTGAACTTCAGCGATTAANTCAATAACTCCTGTTACAGTATCTCCATCATTATGTGAAATTAATTTTATCACAGGTGGAGTTGTATCATTAATAATTACTGCATTTCCAAATATTTCGAAATCTCTTTCCTCAGAAGTAATGATATGTTGATTTTCATCAATATCTATTACGACTACATCCCATGAATAATTGCCTGTTTCCAAAAATAATAAATCTAATTCGTATTCATATATGCTAAGTGATTCATCATTCGCAAACATTGAATATCCCTTGGATGTATCNTCATTGAATATATTTAATGTAACGGACTCAATTCCCAAATCATCTGTGACATTCACAGAGAATAATTGTTTTGTAGTTTCTGAATTATTGAATTGTATGTTATTTGCAGGAGATAATAATTCTACTGTTGGTGGATCACCTGATGGAATATTATCTACTATTACTGTAACCTCCGAATATGTCCAATGTCCATCCATATCTAAGACTTCAATAGTTATGGTCATTGGTGCATTTTCTGGCATATTTTGTGCTAACAAATCAACTTTGAATGAATAGGTGCCTATAAAACCTGTTGAGTTTGTTGAGGAAGTCAATGGTTCTTGTATNTANCCTCCTAAATTATTGTATGCTATGACTGCATAAACACCAACATCATCAGTGATTGAGAAATCAAAGTATGCAATATTACCAACTTTGTCACCATCTTTAGGAGTGCTATCTGACCATATAATTGATGATGCGGTGTAATTATCATCATAATTATCAATAGTAAATGTGCCCAACCAATTATCTCCAAAATTATTGGAATTATCTAATGTTTCTGCCCATAATTCATATTCCCCATCTGGTAAAATTGANGTATCTAATGTNCCATCCCAAATTTGTTTNTTAGGACTATTATTTTCCCAAGTGGAATTATGTGTAAAACTTAAACCATGAGTAAATAAGGGGTGGTCAATTGGAGCATCTTGTCTGTAGAAATAACTAGTCACATTGGCTATACCTGACGANGGGTATCTTGGTATCCATTCAGTTCCATTCCAATAATGCTGACTACTATCTTCAACCATNATTGCAAAATTTTCTACTCCTTTGAATGTTGGTTTTTCATATATTCTCATATAATTAGAGTATCCATCTAGATCATCATATGTAGAGGGAGAATTGTCAATCCACATTTCATTTATATGTGGTGCCTCTAAATCATCATTATCTGTATAATAATAATTATTGGCTTTAATCTTAACCTCATTTAACATCATAGCTGGAGGTTGAGGTTGATTAGGATCTGAATTCCCTGGAGCTTGAATTGTCGGATTTGAAGTATATAGACGTAAGTCAAATCCAATTCTTTGTTTTTGATCCCAATTATCGATCCATCTTCCTGTATCCCAACCGAAACCATTGTTCATTGATGGAATAAATTCTATTGCTTGAAAATCACCTTTAAATGGAGCTCTAAAATTAATTTGTAATTCTTCTAAATCGTTACTCCAAGGNATAGTACCATTCCAACCTAATTGATTTGGTCTTAAAATGTCATAGGTAAATTGTTTTTCGACGCCTTGTTCAAAAACAGGTATTGGATTAGTGATTGTCTCATGAAGTGGATCAATTTGAAATTGAACCCTTGATGCTTTTCCAAATTTAGTATTATATAGGTTCCAAGTTAACCGATTAATGGAAGATGCATCTTGCAAAATATTAGATTGTTGAGCTGCATGACTATTTTCAATTATCGTTTCTAAAGTTGCATCGCTGTCTAAGTAACCTCCAAAATTAATTCCTTCTGCAAAAACCTCTGAGTCATTTGCATCATTCCAAATTGTTCGGTCTGCTTCATCCCAATTACTTTCATTGTGAGTTTCTTCAAAATCAAATCCTATAGTTTCTAATTCAGATACTATTGCGGTTGCTGTTGTGTTTGCATATAAGTAATCAGTACCTTGTGCAAAGTAGATTGAAAGCCAGTAATTTTCAAAGTCTTCTCTGACATTTCTTTCTACATTCAACCATATTCCAATTACATCATTCAATAATGCTGACTCAACAGTGAGATTTGGAACTAAAGCAGCTCTAGTTTTTCCAGATATCCACAAATCAATCTCTGAATATCCTCTTGCATNAATATTCCAATAAACTTGATCTATATTTTTCCAATCTCTTGGAATAAATTCAAAATCAAAATTAACATTTATGTCATNATAGCTTGCATCATCTCTTAAATTAATCATTACAAANGTATTCATATTGTTATGCTGAGGCTCATTTCCATCAAAATATTGTATTCTAACATTGGTATTAGTTGTATTAAACACATTAAGTGTTAAATTAAATATTTTAGGCATCCTAACATCGACATTGGTAGATTGCGCAAAATCTGCAACTTCAAATTTATCTACTCTAAAGAATTTTCCTAAATGTAGTTCATGTCCACCTATCATTTCTGATATATAATCCTGGAAATATACTCCAATTTCTCCTGAAACACCATCACCATCGGGCCAAAAATTGAAATTCAAATTATATGATTCTGTTACATTTATTGTAGAGGAAAGACCTCCATAATTTCGGGGTACTGAATTATCAATTAGTTTAATCATATTGATCCAATCTATATGTCCAGAGTATTCAACCCGAGTAAATTCTTCAAAACCATCGCCATGATTTTCATCATATCCATAGCTACCCATGAATTCTAAATCAACAAATGCAACTTGAGTTCGCATACTATCTAAAATTAAAATTGCAGCATTTTCTGCTATTTGTGGCATATTTGTTCTAAAATTAAATTCAAANCGAAGATTTTGATCTTGGGGATGATATGCTTTCCANGTGTGCATATTTGCCCATGATAATATTTCTTTGATTTCCNAAGGAATTAAGGTATCAAGTTTAAGTTGATCAAAGGTTAGATCATTACTTCTTATTGATACATGTGAACGAATTTCACCCTCGTCACTTATATCCATCCATGCATTTTCTTCTATCCATATGTGATTACTATCAATTGAATTTACTGTTGGTTTAATATCTGTAAAATCATAGTCGATTGATGTTATGCTTGATCCCATGGAGGGNGAAANACATAACATTGCTATGATTAATGTNCCTGTAANTAAGGTACTTAATTTAGTTAGATTCATATTAANTTGATATTGTATTTATAGTATTTATATACATTTGAATTATATTAAAAAGAACACATAATTTTTTCATTAATTTTAATGCATGAATTGAAATGTCGATAGNACTTTTGTAAAATTCATCAAAATTTTATATTTTGAGATAGTTCGTTTATAGTATCAATTTGTTCTTTTCTTAGCTTAAAATTCATAGTCTCTGCACTTTCTTTTGCATGGTGAGGTTTAGTTGCGCCAGGAATTGTTACCATCTTTTCATTTTTGCTAATGATCCAGTTTAAGGAAATTTGTGAAACAGACATATTGGTTTCATCGCTAATTTGANCTAANAAATNCATTAATNCAGTGGTTTGAGATATTCTTTCTTTCATGAANCGACGCCTACCCATAGGTAAGTTGTTAATCAATGATGGATCTGAGTGATATTTACCCGATAGCAAACCTAATTGCAATGGTGANTAGGCNATTATAGTAATACCTAATTCATTTGCTTTTTCTAATAATCCGTTGTTTTCTATTCTTCGATCTAATATACTATATGACACTTGATTTGAAACTAACGGGTAATCATTTTTCTCCAATTCTTCATATGCTTTTATCATGTTTTCTAATGTGAAATTACTGACTCCGATCGATTTAATTAAATTTAAATTTGCTATTTTTACCATATTTTTCATTTGTTTTTCTACTGATGAAAATGAAAATGGTTGATGGATTTGATATAAATCGATTGAATATGGTGATAAGGCTTTAATTCGTTTACTTATTGATNTAGGAATATTTTTTGCAAAACGTAGGAGAGGCCACCACTTAGTTGCTATTTTAACATCNTTATCTCCAAGATTTGCGGCTTGTAAACCTCTACTAACACCTCTCTCGGATGCACCTTTACCATAATATTCTGCAGTATCAATCCAATTAATTCCAGCTTTTACTGCTTGAGAAATTATTTCATTTGTTGTTTCTGAATCTATAGATTTCCATATTAAATTATTGAAATTTTTTCCTTCTGAAAACTGCCAAGCGCCTAAACCTATTGGCGTGATTTTGATTGAAGATTTACCAAGAGATCTTTGGTTAAATCGTAAAGACATGTTTTCACTTTGAAAATTATCATTAAAAGCTTAATATATCCATTACAAAGAGACAGATTACTTTCAGAGTNGACTCTTTATAGCTTATTAAGAAAGGGTGAGGAAAAAAAATATGGACTCAAAATTAGTAGGAGTTATAGAGAGTTTACCTCCAGAGATGAAAGCAATATTAGATCATGATCAAAATTTTACTGGTTTCAATATTGAGTCAATTCTTTTGCAATCCTTTTTTTTCCATTACCCAATTATGTTCATGAGATTAGAAATGTCCATTGAATTTTTTATATTACTTGATAACAATACCAGGAGCGTACTGCAAAAATTAGCGAGAAAAAAGAGAATTAGTGAAGATGCATTTATTTTTAAAATATTGAAATTAGATAATCAAAAGTATATAAAAAAAGAATTTCCTTCGTTTGAAATATTGATAAAAGAGCTATCAAAATATCGAAAATATAATGGTATGGATGATTTTGAGAAAGTAAAAGTATTCATTCAACAATTAATTCTATCATTTCATATGGCAATACAACCTTCATATTTAGTATCAAAAGCATTAAGAAATGATCAATCATGTCATTTTTCATCATTAATGATATCTTTGAATGCTGATAATGTAAAAAAAGTTCTTGGAAAAATTTCATTCTCTACATATAATGTAAGAAGAATTGAATTTTATATTAGTAAAATGATAAAACAAATTAATGAAACTTATAATTAATAAAATATATATTTTAATATGAAATCATGGTCTGAAAAGTTGAACCAGGGACATGAACCAAGATTAAAAATTCTAGAAAAAAAATTTGCAGGGATGCCAAGAGGGAGTAAAATGTTTATTGCAACACCCAAAATGATTCAAAAATATGTGAATGCAATACCCTTGGGCAAATTAATAGATGTCAAAAAAATGAGGGAAGACTTAGCTTATCAAAATAATGCTGATTTTACTTGTCCTTTGACTACAGGTATATTTCTAAGAATTGTTGCTGAGGAAAGTTATGAAAGATTTACCAATGATGGAAAAAGAGAACTTATGACTCCATTTTGGAGAATTATAAATCCAACCAGTTCATTGGCTAAAAAATTAACATGTGGGGTTGAATTTTTAAATGAACATTTGGCTTTAGAGAGAAGTTAATTCAGTCGTTAAAAAGAAATTCTTTGATAAGTTGTTTTTGCTCTTTGTGTTTAAATAATGCAGCTATATTATCTTTTGTTAATTTTATGTTAGATTGTTTTTCGACATTGTTTTTCCATTTATTTGATATGATATGATTAATAGTTGATGAAATACCAATAATTGGTAAATCCCTATATTTTTTTGATATTTTGATTGTATTTGTATGATCGATTAAGTGAGAGAGTTCCGAGTCTATAATTAATAGTGTTTTTTTGTTTAAAGATAATTTTAAACTAGATATAAAATGATTATTACTATCATTAAGATAGGTAAGATAATCAGTTTTATTTTTAATTTGTGAATTTATGTCATAAGGAGTAACTATTTTCGTTTCATAGGTCACGTAATTTTCAATTATTGGTAGAAAATCTTGTATACTTTTATTACGNGTAATTGAATGATCTTTTACTCCTTTGATTTGAAGTTCAATCGCATTATTTGGTGAAATTTGTGATAATGAGACTATATATGGACCGATTTTGTCCCAACGACCAATTTCATCAAAAATTATTATATTATCAAAATCNAAGTATGGGTTATTATTTTTGACAACTTTTGAAATTATGTTATGGTAATCATCAAACCCTGTTGTTGTGTATACGACATTATTTTTATTGACAATTAATACTTGGTCATTTTGTTCGAACCTTGCCCTTTCATTTCGTATTGGTTGAATTGATTTGGAATTTGTATTTAAGTATTCAATTAATGCCGATATTTGTAATTCTGTTAACCAAATACCTTTTGGGATGTTAATTTGATTTTGTATATTTGTTTTTTCATTATAGTTTTTTTCTATGTACGTTTCGAATTCTGGTTGCTGAAGTTTATGACGGTTATAAAAAATATTTATTATTTCTTCAATTTTGGGATTTTTTTCTAATATCACAATACCTGATTGATAAATCAATATACTTGAATTATTAATGTCTATGTTTAATATTTGATATTCTGATGAGGGCGGATTAATTTTTCCAAATTTTTGAATATATTCACAAAAATCATCTTTTATCATTTTAGGTAATAAAAAACAAGACTTGAACTTAGATTTGTTTTTTTTCACGTATAAATTTACAGTAGAAATAACATTTCATTAGTTATTCGGTACTATATTAATAAATAATTTGAATAGAAAGGTAGTATGTTTATTATTGAAAATTCAAAATTAATGAGATTAAAGGAAATATTTAATCGGAAAACAATAATAGATTAATTAGAATTAATTAGTAATGGAAAGGAAAGAAATGGATAAGAGGACGGTTATTTTATTAAACGGTGGGGGGCAGGCTCCATTTTCTAGTTTTCATCGGATAGTTAGATTTTTTAAAAAATATAACTATGATGTGATATGTATGGAGCTTCCATTTCATGGAAATGATAAAATGATTGACGATTATAAAGATGTAAATTACGTGGAGGTTTTTCTAAATGAATTTTATGGACTGTATGATAGATATAATGTGACAGGGGTGTTAGGATTTAGTTTAGGGGGNTTTTTAATTTTAAATGCGTTAAATGATAAAAGATTTAATTTTAAATTTGCCTTTGTGCTTGGATGTGGTTTGATAATTACAGAGAAAGAAAAACAAATTATGGAACGATTTTCTACAACTGAGTTTTTTGAAAATATGAAATGGGATAATTATATGCTAAAATATAATGGGCAATCTTGGAGAAAATTATTAGGGTATTTGAATGAATTGATAAAAATGGAGGATCAGATATTTATTGATCATAATAATTTTGTTCCTAATTCAGATACTCATTTATTAGTTGGAGATAAAGATAAAATAATTAATATTGAATTGCAAAAGCAGTTTATAAAAGCGAAAGATAAAATTGAGTTATATGAAATTAAAGATTGCGAGCATTTTGACTATTTTTCTAAATCTTGGGAAAATACAAAAAACATATTGGAAAAAATTATAAAAATACATAATTAAGCGATTATGGTTTAGATTTAATATAAAGTGTTAAAGTATTTTTTTGTTGATCGTGAGTGAATAAGGTGTACGCATCTTTAGGATCTATCCATTTTAATTCATCATGCTCTAAAGAGATATTGGGGTTGTCTTTAGTTTGACAAGTATAGGTTAAGAGTAAAATTTTATGATTTTTTCTTATGAATGTGTATGCATCTATCAATGAAGGATTATAAATATTTATTCCTAANTCCTCCTGAGCCTCTCTTTTGAGGGCTACTATTAAAGACTCATCATTTTCTACTCTACCTGCAGGAAATTCCCAAATACCTGGTTGGAAATCATCTTTGGATGATCTTTTAGCAATTAAAATTTTGTTTTGTTTTTCAACTATCATTGATACTGCACAAATAAAATTTTGATAGTTCATGATAAAATATTTAATTAGTATTATTTATTGTTTCTTCTTTAATTTTAATTGAATATATAGCAATAAGAATTGAGAAAAAAATAATAAACATACCAATTAGTGATAGGAAATTGGGAATATTCCCTACGATAATATCAATAATCAATGCAAATACAGGTTCCAAGGCAAAGATCACACCAATAATGGATGGGCTTATATTCTTCTTTTGCGCATATAATTGGGCTGAAAATGCAAATATTGTTGCAAGTAATACGGTTACAAATAAAGTGAAAATGATAATATTATTANTATACCAGGTGATTTCTGGAGGTTCTGAGAATAAATTAAATAGGCCACCCCAAAAAGTCATTGTGAAAAATTGGATAAATAATATTAGATATAAATTNTGATGAATATATTTTTCAGTTAAAAGAACATGTAAAGCGACCGTAATTGCAGTNAGTAAAATTATGGTATCGCCAAAATTAATAGAGAAATTTTGAAAATCAAAAAGAAGAAGAATTGTACCCATTAGAGAAATTAAAACAGCAATCCACTCAGTTTTGATTATTCTCAAATTGAATAATTGTTTACCAATGATTGGAATAAATATTATATTTAAACCGGTAATAAAAGCTGCATTAGCAGGAGAGGTAAAATAAAGACCTACNGTTTGAAAATAATAAGATGCAAATAATATCGATCCTAAAATAAAACCATGTAGTATAATGGATTTTGTTATGAATTGATGGTTATAAAGTAAAATGGGTAATAAACAACATGTTGCTAAGCCAAACCGAATAAAAAGAAAATAATTAATCGGGATGAGATTTATCGTTTCTTTAACAAGAATAAATGTTGTACCCCAAAAAAAAGTACCTAAAATTAGGAATAGTATTGGGATACTATTTTTCATAAAATATTTTTACATTAATATTATTTAATTATTGAATTTACTTAGTTTTGTAAAGATAAAGAATTATTTTTAATTAGCTCAAGAATATATTATAGAGCCAATATTGATATAATTTCTTGAGTATCATAAAATATAATGAGCAAATTATTTGGTATGATACATTTACCATCTTTAAGAAATACTNATTTTGATATTAATGAAATAATTAATTATGCTATTGATGAAACTAAAAAATTGGAGGATTTAGGATATGACGGTATTGTAATTGAAAATTTTGGAGATCAACCTTTTTCTTCAATAAAAGTAGAAGATGAAATAATAGTTAAATTATCAATTATATGTCATGAATTAAGAAAAGTATTTTCTGGAAGTATAGGGTTNAATATATTAAGAAATGCTACTTTACAAGCNATGAAAATTGCATCAATTCTAAAATTAGATTTTGTTAGATCGAATATTTGGGAAGGAGCTTATGTAACTGATCAAGGTATAATTAATGGGGTAGCTTATGATGTTATGAAAACTAAAAGATTAATGAATAGTGAAGTGAAAATATTTGCAGATATTTTTGTTAAACATGCAACTCCATTGGCAGATTTCTCAGTTTTGGAAGCTGCAGAACATGCTTTAGGTAGAGGAGGGGCAGATAATATAATTATATCAGGTAGGAAATCAGGAGGGGAGATAGATTACTCAATGTTGGATGAATTGAATTCTTCCGGTATAAAACCTATAATTGGGTCGGGTTTGAAATTGGATAGTATACCAAAATATAAAGGAAAAATTAGTGGAGCGATAGTTGGATCTGCAATTAAGGAAAAGGATATTACATCAAAAATAGATATGAGTAAGGCATCAGAGTTTATTAAGAAATGGAGAATGGAAATCTAAGAGTTCACAGAGTTATGAATTCAAATATTAGTCGATCAGATTTATTCTTGGGATTTATACCACTACACTGATTGAAAATTATTCGATTTGATTTTTCGGGGCAATTTTTGCAATCAGACCAGTAATCATTAGTTCTTTTGAAATACAAAATAAGAAAAATTGGAAAAGATGAGATGATTGAGAGTAATTTTAAAGATAAAGGTAAGAAATATATAATCCTCATCCAATAAGAAAATCCAATACCGAGAAATAAGTTGTTAACAGAGCTGAGGNGATATTTTAGAGTAGATGATTGAATTAGAGATTTTAAAAGAAAGGGTATGAAAATGATAATAGAGATTATGATTAGGCTGGGAAGGTCAAGTATTAAAAGATCATTTGGGAGTTGCCAAAATAATATAGAATGAATAAATATTGATGAGAGTATGATGAAACATCCCCGACATATTTTGAATTCATTAATTTTAATTATATGATGGGAGTAATATGAGCATNTTGGATGATGAAGTAAAAATGAAATATTAAGATAATTTAAATTATATGTGAAAAATTTCATTGTATATTGAACCCAAGAATTATTAATTAAATATTCATTATTAATTTTGTTCTAATAAGATTGATGAGAGAAAAGTATTTTAAAAAAAAAGAGTNCCTATAATTGGATTGTTTGCGACCCTGTTTGAGCAGATGCTATGAAAAACAGATTCAAAGCAATCCAATTTTTATAAATTGATTTTTGATTTTATGTCTTTAATAACTGGTGATACTTCTTCAGGGNCTAAATTATTCTCCCAAGGAACACGAATAATTTCAATATATTTTGACCATGAATGAAGACCATCTTCTATTTCTTTAATTAAATTTTCATGCTCTTGTTTTAGATCAATTAAATAATTGTAAAAATCATCATTTTCCATAGGTGTTTCTTGTTCACGATTTCTTCCTGCGTCGCCTCTAGCTCTAATCCAAGCTGTTTTGACAGGAGTATCTAAATATATCATATATTGAGGAGGCATAAAATCCTGTGATAATATGAAAAATGTTTTTTGATATGTATCCCACATAATTGGTTCTATGTTGCCATATTTTGTTAAGAGTTTTGCAAAAACACGATCTCCAAATATAGATCGATCAATTATAACTCCTTTATTTTCATTGAAGAGAGCGACCTCCCAACTTGCAGACTTATGCATAGCAAATCGTTGATACATCAATTCCATTTGCATAGGAAATGCATATTTATTTGGTTTTTCACCGCCTGCTCTTATTCTTGCCTCTTCTGCATAGAATTCTTTCAAATATAGATTTGCATCCACAGGCTCATAAAATGCCTTTAGGTCTAATTCTTTTTCAAGAATTTGAGTAAGGGTTGTTTTTCCTGCACCTATAATACCTTCAACTACAATGATGGGTTTATTAAAAATATTAGTTTTTAAATTTGGATAGTCCATAAAATTTCCTCTTGAGTTAAAGTTTGTTAATAATATAATTTTGTCAAAATCATATAAAGAACTTATTAATTGATTTTTTATTTTGATCAATTATTGAAATATTCTAAAAATTTTGGCTTAAAATGTATTATATTATATTTTAAGGGAGAATGGGGAGATATGGGTTATTAAGTCTCATATTATGAAATAAGATATATTATTAATATTAATAGCGCCAAATATTTAACATTTTTTAGAAATTTCGCCACAACATTCAATATAGAAATGGTACATTAATGGTTAGAGGTTTTGAAATGGGAGAAGATATCAAAGAATTACCTAGTGAACAATCAAAAATATATTACCCTTCTAAAGATGTTGTTAACAATGCGAATGTCAAAGAGTATGAGAAAATGTACGAATACTCCATAAATAATTTAGAAGATTTTTGGGAAAAAGATGCGGAAAGACTAGATTGGTTTGAAAAATGGGATAATGTATTNGATAAATCGAACCCTCCTTTTTTCAAATGGTTTGTGGGTGCTAAAACTAATATCATACATAATGCCATTGATAGACATTTAAAAACTACTAATCGTAATAAAATTGCATTTATCTGGGAAGGTGAACCTGGTGATAAAAGAGTATTTTCTTATCATGAATTGAATTATGAGGTTACAAGAATGGCGAATGCAATTAAATCTATGAAAATTAAGAAGGGAGATATAGTTACAATTTACATGCCTCAGATTCCAGAGCTTGTATTTGCNATGTTGGCATGTGCAAAAATTGGTGCTGCGCATTCAGTTGTGTATGCAGGTTTTTCTCACAATGCTTTATCAGATCGAATTGAAGATGCNAAATCAAAATTAGTGATAACTGCAGATGGTGGTTGGAGAAGAGGGAAAATAGTTGATTTAAAATCAATAGTAAATGATGCCTTAGACCAACCATCCACAAAAGTTGTAGAAAATTGTATAGTAGTAAAAAGAACTGCGCAAAANGTAGTCATGAGAGAAGGGAGAGATATTTGGTATCATGAATTATTAGAGGATAAATCTATTGAAAGTAAATGTGAAACAGNGATACTTGACTCAGAGGATATGTTGTTTATTTTATACACTTCTGGTACAACAGGTAAACCTAAAGGAGTAAAACATACTCATGGAGGTTATCAAGTTTATACATCGCATGTCCATAGAAATGTATTTGATATCAAATCTGAAGATAGATATTGGTGTCTAGCTGATCCTGGTTGGATTACTGGACATTCTTTTATTGTTTATGCACCNTTAATTAACGGTNCTACNACNATGTTATATGAAGGGGCACCCACATATCCAAACCCCAACAGAGTTTGGGAAATGATTGAAAGGTATAGTGTGAATATCCTATATACCTCACCTACCGCAATTAGAGGTTTTATGAGATTCGGGGATGATTGGGTCAATAAACATGATTTAAGTTCTTTAAGATTATTAGGTTCTGTCGGTGAACCTATNAATCCTGAAGCTTGGAAATGGTATTTTGAAATTATTGGAAAAACAAGATGCCCGATAATGGATACATGGTGGCAAACTGAAACTGGAGGTTTTATGATAAGTCCTTATCCAATCACAGGATTAAAACCTGGATCAGCGACAAAACCATTGTTTGGCATCGATGCAGATGTAGTAGGGGAGAATGGTGAAGAAATAAAACCTAATGAAGAGGGGCTTTTGGTGATCAAAAAACCATGGCCGGGTATGGCTAGAACAATTTTAGGTGATGACGAAAGATATAAGNAAGTGTACTGGAGTAAATTCGAGAAACAAGGATGGTATTTAGCAGGTGACAGTGCTAGAAAAGATGAAGATGGATATATATGGGTTATAGCTAGAATTGATGATGTATTGAAAGTTTCAGGTTATAGATTGGGTACTGCAGAGATAGAGTCTGCAATTGTATCACACCCAGCTGTTGCTGAAGCTGCAGTAATAGGGTTACCTGATGAATTGAGAGGGAATGCCATACATGGATTTGCGATTTTAATGGATGGAGTAAACCCTTCCGAAGATTTAGAGAAACAAATTATTCTGCATGTAAGGGAAGAGATGGGACCTATTGCCATGCCAAAAGTAGTGAAATTTGTTGAAAATCTACCAAAAACAAGATCTGGTAAAATAATGAGAAGAGTATTGAAAGCACAAGAAATGGGAGAAGATCCAGGAGATTTATCGACAATAGAAAGTTAAAAAAGACGTACATAATCTGAAAAAAAGTAATTGGTGAAAATAATGAAGATTTTGAAATAACTATGAATGATGATTAAATTATATTATGAGTTTGGATTATCTGCTTTGAG
>PBWW01000027.1 GCA_002728275.1 Candidatus Heimdallarchaeota archaeon | reverse complement strand
AACCAAAACCAATTTTATTTTTTTGGCCCCAAATTAATTTAATGTTTCTTGGTCGGTGTAGTATTTCTTCAAGTGGGCCTTTAAAATGTTACGGATAAAGCTCATAATTCATCTAGTGTGTTTTTTAGTAGGGGCGAGTATAGCGTCCATAACATCAATTAATTGTATCTAGGGACGATTCAGTTTTTTGGCTAGCTGTGCTTGTAAGATTTTAAGGGGTGTTTTTTTTTTGTAAATATTCATAAAGAATTGTGGAGTAAAATAAAAAAATCATGCGTGAATTCAAGATGGAATTTTTTATATTGTTTTTGAGTTAATTTTTTCTAAAAAAAAATAAAAATTTGTTATTTAAATTTTTGAAATTCAAAAATATATACTATTATATTTGAATAAAATACCTAGCAAATTATCTAGTCATAGATTTATATTTTTTATGCTAAATAATATCGATATCGAAAGAAAAAATGCGGGGGGTGGGATTCGAACCCACGAACATCTAAATGACAGGATCTTAAGCCCCGCGCCGTTGGCCAGGCTGGGCGACCCCCGCTTATGTGAGTATATTTTCTATACTCTCAATATGTCGGGTAATTTGGTACATTTAAATTTTATAATTTGTGTCTTAAATTTTAATCAGATCTTGATAAAATAAGAGTTAATATTAGAAATTGATCTCGATTTCTTTACCTGTTTTAGTAGATTCGATTGCTGCTTCTGCAATCTTAGTAACGTTTAATGCATTGATTGGAGAAACTAAGAGTGATGCTTTTCCGGAGATAGTGTCTATGAAATTCTTTAATTCTAATGATAATGGTTCTCCTTGTTTAGGTAGAGGTTTTGTTGTACCTTCGATTGTGTCAATTGTCATTTGTCTGGTTATAAAATCAGCACCAATTCGACCCTCTGAAAATATTGCATTGAATGTCCTTATTCTTACTGGGGTGATCCAATTTGAAACAATATTTGCAACTCTATTATTAGAGAAACCTAACATTATGGATGAAAAATCTTCATGATGATGACGTATTTTACCTGACTTTGCATAAACTGTTTTTGGTGTATCGTCAAATAACCATAAAGCCGTATCTATATCATGCACTGCAGTATCATAAATTATGCCAACATCTTTGATGTGCATTGGCATTCTACTTTCCCTGTGAAATTCTAGCATTAATAAATCACCGTATATTTTTTCTTTGGCGATATTTTTTACTTCTGAAACCACGGGATTAAATCGTTCAATATAACCACTAGTCAATAAAACATTTTGTTCCTTTGCCAATTTTACTAATTTTTCACCTTCTATAGATTGATAAGTCATAGGTTTTTCAACGAAAACGTGTTTTTTATGTTTAATTAATTCAGAAGCTATTGTAAAGTGAGTCTTGGTGGGTGTTGCAATTACGACACCATCAAAATCATGATTTTCAATTAAATCTTCAATTGAATGAATAGAGGGGACACNGTATTGTTTGGCTAATTTATCCGCTAACTCNGTGTTTAAATCACAAATACCGGAAAGNACNCCTAATTCTGAAAGAACTCTACAATGGTTTTTACCCCATCCACCAGTACCTATTTGNATTATTTTTACCATTATAATATATATGTATGAAAAAAGGTATTTATTGATATGGGAACTTTCACTTGGTTTTGCCCATGTGAAGAGTTTAATAATTTATCATATATTATGAATTTTATATGAAAAATGAATTGTACGGGAACGCAATTGAGGCTCATAGAAAAGGTAAACATGAAAGAGCGATTATGCTGTTCAATAAGATATTAGAGGGAGAAAATATCGAGAATGAGTCCATAGTCTACTATAATTTAGCTAACGTATATGCTGATTTGGGGGAATATAAAATTGCAATATCTAATTATCATAAATCAATTAATGGAGATGATAAAGTTGCGAGTGTATGGTATAATTTAGGAAATGCTTACTTAGAAATAAATGATTATGAAAATGCTATAAAAAATCTAGAAAAATGTGTTGACCTCAATAGTGAATATGTTAAAGCTTGGTTTAATTTAGGAGTAATATATGTTGAATTAAATGAGTATGAAAATGCAAAGTTGAAGTTTGCTGAATGCTTGAAGCTTGATAATAAATTTCATTTTGCACATTATAATTTAGCCTGGATTTATGCAAAAGAGAAGAATATTGATAAAATGAAGATTTATTTGGATAATTTAGTTGATGTAGACCAAGATGATGTTGATTATGAAGAATTGGTTTATAGTGAAATTATTTTTGAAGAATTTTTTGATAAAAATTTTTTTAAGAGTATTTTTAATCGATGATAAACTAAAAAGGAAATTCTGAGAAACTATCGGAGAAGTAATTTTTTTAAAGTTGGATTCTTTTAGAACCTATAGGAAGATAATTATGGTAAGTTTTGANGAAATTACTGAACTATATGGAGTTTATATCATATTTGCCATAATAGGGATTTTCACTATTTTAACAGTTAGATTTTATTCAAAAAAAGATATTTATGACCCAGAACCAAAAGGAAGATTATTTCTGGCATTTATTCTAGGNATTGTTTCAGTGATNCCNGCATTAATTTTTTCTTTGATTGGNGGTTTATTTGTAGGATTTAATACAGTACTATTATCGGTGATTATTGCNCCAGTAATGGAGGAAATTGCAAAATTATTATTTGTNATTTATCTAGCTAAAAGTGATGATTTTGATGGCCCTTTAGACGGTTTGATATATGGAGCCATGGTTGGAGCNGGGTTTGCTGCAGCTGAAAATGTTTTNTACGGATTTGGACANGTTAANTTGAGTCAGGGAGTTACGCTTACTGCATTTAGATCTTTAACTTTAATTATCGGTCACCCTCTTTATACTGGTTTAGCTGGAGTAGGAGTTGGTGAATGGAAAGTAGGAATGGCTAGATCAAAATATGATAAAATATGGAGAAGTATGTTATTTCATGGACTTTGGAATTTATCTGCTAGTATGTCAAATATTGTTTTATTATTCATTGGCTTAGTGGTAGTTGTTGTAATAAATGTAATTGTATTAAGAAGAGAACTAAGAAGAACATTAGCNATTGATAAGAGCGCATATGAAAGAGGATACTATANTCAAAAAAATCAAAACAATGAGCAATTTAACTTTCANCAAAATAGAGGCCCTAATNTGGGTANAAATAATTTTGANCCAAATAATGATATGATAGAAAATGNGAATTTAATTAAGGACAATTTTTGTAGAGATTGTGGGANGAGNAGGTTCGAGGGAGATCGATTTTGTAGAAATTGTGGTAAACCATTTCAATGATTATTTGTTTGANTGAGAGAGATAGTGAGAAATTTTTTTGTAAATTGTTAATGATTTTTGTTCAATGAAATAAATTGTTTTGATATTATTTAATTCGATTTTTCCATGTAATTCATTTTTAAATTCATTAAGAATTAGTTCATATTTTTCTTTAAGTTTTGATATCAATTCTGTTTCAANATNNTTTAGAGAATTTAATGATAGTAATTCTTCTAGAAATAAAATGAAATGATGGCGTCTTTCAATTAATCTATTTGGTAATGTATTAAGAAAATCATGTTGAGAGAGAGATTGATTGAATGCAAATGAGTGCATCCATCTTGCAAATGCTTTCCAACCAGATATTGTAGAATAATCATTATGACCTCTTATTTCCATTGGTTCTTCACCTCTTTCGATAGTATCAATAATATATTGAAATGTGTTTTTGGGGAAAGTGGTTTGTTTTTCAAAATCTATAAAATCAATTATTACTGGACCAAATGGTAAATCATNCCAATTAAAATCAATTTCTTTTGGATTGTTTACTGTTAGCCACTTCCCGTTTTGATTTGGGTAAATTAATTTTCCTTGATTTTTAATTTTTAGTAAATCCTTATGATCGTCAATTATTTTTATGGTATTTGAAAGGGATCTTTTTGATTGNGCTGCGGTTTTTCTTGCTCTAGAAAAGTANCCTGAACCAACATACATTTTGGCNNTTATACCNGNNTCTTCAAAACAATTCATGAAAACACCGACGATNTCCCAACAATATTCACCCGAAGGGTGGCCAATTTCTTTATTTGTTCTGACATTCATTGCNATTGATATTCTTGAACCATGAGCTAATCNTCCAAAAAAATATGNNGGNNTNATTGATGNGTTNAATGANCTTGCTGTTTTTGTAATTTNAGATATGAATGAGTCGTTTAGGATAAATTTCACCAGTTTATCTTTTTGCAAAATCTTTTGGTCTATGCCATGAGAAGGATCTTATTTTGGCAGTTTGNCCAAAGCCACACGAGGCACATCTTTTTTTCTGTCTATGGAAAGCTCTTTTNCCACATCTTCGACACATTTGGTGTGATGCTTTTTTATTATGTTTTCCGAAACTAGGTGTTCCTTTTGCCAAGATATTTCACTCCTGATAGNATTACTATCGTTGTTATATCTATTCATTTTTTGTATTATTAATAACTAATGATAGATAGCAAGTAAACTTCGATATAGGTTTTTGATTTCATTTATTTTTAATGAGTTATTTTGAAGTACGATAAGATCCATCTTGTATGTTTTGCATTAATAGATAGGTTGTGAGAATTGTTCCCAATGTGATTAATAGTTGTAACATATTTCTATTGATTGTGTCTGACAAAAGTGCAGACTCATAGGCATTAGTGTTACCAATCCAATAGCCAAAGATCAAGAAATAAATTGAGTAGAACATTGAAAATACTAGAATATATGATTTTAAGGATACATTAAGAATATCCCTTTTCTTGTAGACTTTTTCTTCATTCCAAAAATAAGTTAAAAAAAGGAATTGAATAAAATATAATAATAGTCCTGTAAAAATCGGTAGGTATTGAAGGAAATATATACCATCATTGTCTATATTTACTAAATTTGTTAAGTAATAATAAAACGGNATCATACTAAGAATNGTATATAGTAATAATAATGACAGAGTCCANATAGTTTTTGGGTTATTAAACTGAATTGGGAATTTTGTAGCATTACTCATTTTTACAATGTGTCTATCTTTATCTTACATTTAATATTTATTGTTCGTTTCTATTGACATTAAACATTAAAATGCATAAATAAATTTCAGACCCGAAATTATTATTGGAGCATAATTTTGTATATACTAAGATAATTTTTGTAGACAGAGAGTATGTTTAATAAAGGTAGATCCTGAAATTAAAATATGTCTGAGGGTGAAACAAGACCTGTAAAAGCAACGCAAGTTAAAGTAGGGAATCATGTTGTTTATGAAGACGGTGTTTACAGAGTACTGTCTACTGATAAATCAAAATCAGGTAAGCATGGCCATGCGAAAGTAAGAATGAGTATTGAACATATTAGTACTGGAAATAAAAAATCACTAGTTTTGCCAGGTGATGATAAGGTAAAACAGCCAATTATCGATAAGAGAATTGGACAAGTTCTTGCTGTTAATTCTGACTCTGTTCAAATGATGGATACAGAAAGTTATGAGACTTTTGAGGTAGCNATTCCAAATTATGANGANATTGGTGGTGAATTAAATTCCGGTGATGAAGTTGATTANTGGAGAGTTNTNGGNNCAAAACTTGTAAGAAGNAAAAGAAGTACTGAATAAATAAATATAGTGATTTCTAAAATTTGAAATAAGTGGATATNATTATAANANTATATGCCATTAAATTATACNGGAGCNATAAGAGATCCGATACATAATTACATNAGAGTAACNNATGCTGAGACNGATTTAATNAATTCNACTTTTNTTCAAAGATTAAGATGGGTATCACAATTATCTGGAGTCAGAATGGTATTCCCAGGAGCTATGCATTCGAGATTAGCTCATGTATTGGGGGTTGCTCAATTAGCAGGAGAATATGCGGAGCAGATTTACAAAGATGATGATGATCAAAATTATAAAATACAACTAGCTAGATTGGGAGGATTACTCCATGATGTAGGTCATGGTCCATATTCACATGCTTATGATGATACTGTTTATAGAGATTTATACCCGGGCAATATGCATGGACATGATACTCATAGATTTAAAATTATTGAGTCTGATTTTGTCAAACCATTTATAGAAGCTACAGGTGTTGAATTAAAAGATTTAGTAGGATTATGGAAGGGTGAGGACAAAGTCATGCAAGCTATCACTCAAGGTGCAATAGGTGCTGATAGAGTAGATTTCATGTTGAGAGACGGATATTATGCTGGAACGACTCATTTTGGTACAGTGGCGGTTAAGAGGATAATAGACAATGCAAGAATTGCAGATCATGATGGATCACCATCNNTACATTATAATTTAAAAGTCCTNGAAGATATATTTCAAGCANTATTAGGAAGATTTTATATGTACAGAGGGGTTTANTTCAATAAAACTTCTGCTGCATCTGATATCTTAATTAGAAAATTGTTGAGTGCTGCAAAAGATCCACTTGATTTGGTTTCTAGAACAGACAATTTAGAAGATTATCAATGGGTGAATGAGTATACACTAATGGGTGAAATTTTTGGTGGGAAGTCTGAAGAATTAAAGGAAGCGAAATATTATGCTAAAAGATTAATGGCAAGAAAATTACCCAAGCTAGTTTGGGAAATTACTTTACCTGAGAGTCAAGTGATCGCCATAACTGGAGATTTAGAGAGAGATAGTCAAACAATTGCTAGGGGCAGGATAATAGAGAAAATTGAAGATGAAGCGGATAGAAGAGGAATTGAAAGACCTGAATTATATGTGGTTAATACTTATCCAATGAGCACTATAGACCACCAAGAATTATCAGTTGGAAAAATATTTCTTTATGATGATACTGGTAGCTTAGAGGCAGGAAGACATAGTTTCACTTTACAGGAAGCCATTGAAAAAACAACATATTTTCAGAGTTTTCTTTCTGGTGTTCAAACTGGAAGAGAAAGATATGTTATGATAAGAGTTTTTTCTGATGCAAAGGACTCAGATTGGATAAGAAAGTTTGTGAAAACTGAAACAGAAGATGGNGTTCAACCAAATATATCTGAAACATCTTATTGAAAANAAATTNAAAATGNAAAATTTAGTGGTTGCTCAGTTTTTAAATATGTTAATGTTCTTAGTATATTATGGTTGTTAATGGGCTAACTCAGAAAGAGCTATCATTATTAGATGAAAGTATAGTAGCCAATGTTGCAGTCATAAACCCAAATAAACAACCTCATCTATTTCCTGTATGGTGTGTNCTTCAAGATGGAAAAATATATTTTTCTACAAAAGTTGAACATGATAAATGTCAATACATTAGATTAAATCCAAATATATGTATGAGTGTAGTTCATCCTAAAGGGTCAATCTATTTATCATTTACTGGACTTGCTGAAATATATGAAAGAGATGAATTAGACCAATTTGATGAAATTATGGGAAGAATCGTCCACAAATATGTTAGAGATATAGAGAAAGCTACAGAATTTAATAGGAGATTAAAAGAAGATAATTCTAGAAGATTAATTGAGATCACACCAGATGATCCTAATAGATTTAGGTGACAAATATAGAAACGAATTAAAATAAGATAATTGTTAGATAATTTGGAAGAGTAAATTCAGACAAAAAATCTTTAAAGATTGATATGAAATCTATTTACTTTTCGATCAGAAATTAGGTGCGATACCCAAGTCTGGCCCAAGGGGCTGGCCTGCTAAGTCAGTATGCAACGCATGCGGGGGTTCGAATCCCCCTCGCACCACCATTAAATAATTTTATGGACATCTTAAACATTGATTAATGCGATGATTTGCATTGATAGCAGTATATATTTTATGGTGACACAAAATAAATTCTTTTTCTGTCTTATCATTATTTAATATTTTATAGTGATTATTAAATTTGATAATTTTTGATTTTGATAAACTATGTAATTTTAATAGATCTTTTGAATTATATTTGTTTTTCAAAGATCGGCCTATATAGTCATTTTGAGATAGTTGTATATTTACATAATCATCTATTTGAGGTAGATTTGATTCTAATGTTAATAATTGTTGTTGCATAATTTTTTTCATGATTTTTTATTAATAAATGCAAAGTCAGATTATTAAAAGTGAAGTTTGAATTATTTGAGCTTGAGTGTGAATTTTTGGTGATTTTAATTTTTATTCTCCATAAGTTTGATTTATGATTATATTATTAAGAAAGATGTATAAAGTCGGTTCAATAAATCGATGTGGGAGTATTGATCAAATATGTCTGAATTTAATATTAGGGAGAGATCAGATAAAGTTGATATTTATGATGAGGAAATAATTATTCAATATTGGGAAGAATTATTAAATTATAAATTAAGTAATTATGGTGAGATTGGAAAACCATTGACAAAATATAATGGTGCAATTAGAGTAGATATATCAAGAATTGAGAGTCCAAAACTAATAAAAAATCCACAAAAACATCTGAATGTTTTGAACTTATTTAGAAGAGAGGCAAATATATTACCATCATATGGTTTGAAAATAAAAAGGGGGTCAAAATATGATTATGTGCATTATTTATTAGAGTTAAATGAACATGCTTCTGTTGGGATATTTTTTTATGACAATAAGAGATTGTTATCTGTGCCTCAGATACATAACATTGAAAGAATGATAGAAAGTGCAGATTTGAAAGGTGGTATTGTTATAGCTAATTTAATTGGTATACCTGCAAAACAAGAGGCTAAAAGAATTAATGATGATCATGGTGGACATGGCATTATAACGATAGAGCATTATGATAGTATAAAGAAAAGATTAGAGGAATATATGATTTGAATTTATTTTTTGATATGTGCGAAACTAATATTATATTGAAAATTTAATTAGACAATATTTTTAATTAAATTTATGGGCCAATAGCTCAGCTCGGTAGAGTGCTTGGTTCGCAATCAAGATGCCGCGGGTTCAAATCCCGCTTGGTCCATATACAAATTAAAGAAAGTCGTCCATAGCAGTACTATCTTCATTTGTGGGAATTATGGTTTTTATTTCAAACAAACATCCATTTGTTGATTTACATTCTATATGAATTATTTTAGAGTCAAACATTCTGCAAACAAAATTTAATCCTGCTTGTAGTGAGCCCGCAACTAATTGACATAAGTAATTATCATTTTTATTCGAGTTGCAAAGACATGGATTAATTCGAAGTCTTGAATTCGATTTGATTTCATTCGATAGAAAAAAATCTACTGTCGAGCTAATTTTTATTGAGTCAGTGTCATTAATAATAGTAATATCTTCAAAAGGATAACTTAATTTTAGGTGAATTAAGTTATCAACTAATTTTGTGTGGTTGTATTTATTTGAATATTCTTCTGTAATAGATTTTTGAAAAGTCTCTTTGANTAAAGCATATCCAAAAGTCCTTAAATGTTCTANTAGCTCTTGNGGTTTATTTGGATTATTTATTTCAAAAGCCNTTTTGGCTGCTTTGCCTATCTCTCTGTAATGATCCATCATAGATTTCAAGTAATATGANTTNTANTTTCCNGATCCTATTGACNGGACNTCATTCATGCGTTCAAGAGCATTTTTGGTGGTATTTCTGTGATATCCNAGATTATTAGATATCTCTGATATTGTAAANTTTGATGGATTTCGATTTAAAAATATTCGAATAGCCTGATCNGATGACATGCATGAGAATGATTTTTTATCGACTNGTTTCTCACTCATCGATTTAGCCTCATTTTAAGTNAAGAAGAAGTTTCCTTTGCAATTAATTCTTTNGCTTGACTGATGTGAGCATCTAAATATGATGCACCTACATCNGGATTTAATGAGTAAAACATGGATCGCATATCTGCTAAGTTGGGAATTGAAACTATTAATTTTGCTTCATTTAATCGTTTAAGTGCATATCTAACTGTTTTAGCAGGCATGCCTACTGCATCGATTAATTCTTTTTGTGTTAACTGACCTTTTTCAGAAAGGACAGCAACTAATCTTTTTGATGATTTTGGTAATTTGGGTAATTTCATTTTTTCACCTTTTTAGAGAATAATGTTATCTGTTGCACATTATTCTAATTAATGTAGATGATTTATGTGTGTCAAATATATAAATGTATAGGTAATTCACTAATTTATACAAAATTTATGTTTAACAGATTACATTAATTAATTATATTAATTTAATATCATAGTTTTGTCTGAGAAATACTTGAGTTTCTTCTGGTGTAATTATATGTTTTTTTCCTATTGAATTAGGCTTATACTTTCGTCTTTTTACACGATAACCAGATCGTTCCATTTGAACTAAAACATCCAAACCAATAATTCCTAAATTAGGATCATATTGTTGACCAGGTATATCAATGTGTTCTCTAATTCCAAAACCAAAATTTCCTTGTCTATCAATTGATTTTGATTTTAACATATACTCTTTTGCATGAAATAATTTCATTAAAAGTTCATATGCCTTTGGTCCTCTAACTGTTACAGTCACTCCAACGGGTTGACCTTTTCGTATACCCCAGCTTCTCCAAGTATTATGTGAAACTGTTTCTACTGGTGCTTGTTCAGCTATATTTTCTATTATTTTTTTGGCTTTTTCTAATGGATCACCTGCTACTCCAAGACTTACATTTAGTTTTACAGACCCTATTTTTGGTCTAAGCATTGGTTGTTCCGCATATAATGCATTATAATTTTCGATATGTTTGTCAATTGTACTCATATTATAATTCACCTCAATATACTGATGTCCTTATTCAGGACAAAAACATATTCTAATGCAGTTCTGAATATTTCATCACCTTCTTCATCTTTGAATGTGACTTCAGATGCTCTAGCACCATATCGTTTCTCTATATTCATTATTTCTCCAACTCGTCCTTGATGTCTACCTTCCATTACAATAGCTCGTGCACCCTCTTTCAATGGGAGAATTTCAAGTATTTCTTGATCGGGTATTGAAATTTTTAAGGAGTGTTGACCTTTGATTTTAGAGATCCTCTTGTCATTAGAAGGTAATAATATATTTCTACCATCATGTAATGAAACTTGAGTAGAGCCACCACGTACATTTCTTTTACCTGTAACTTTACAGATTTTATACGAAGCTTCTTTTTCTGAAATCTCATGTGGAAGTAATTTATGTGATTTTGTTATTTGAATCCTATATAGTTCTGACGATCCATTGAATGAAACTACATCCATATGCCCTACTGGGAATTTTTCATCTTTTCGTGTCCTACCATCAACTAAAACATGTTTGTTTGATAGGATCTTTTTGACTTCAGATTTTGATTTTGCTTTGCCTAAAACTTCTCTGAGAAGAATCATCATAGGCATAGCTGTACCTTTGGTATGAGGACCAGGACTCATTTTTGGCACAAATCTAGAATTAATTTTTTTCCTATCAATAGGCCATGTTTTTGGACTGGATACTCTTTTTTGGTGATTGGATTTTCCGGCTTTTGTCATTAATTTTTACCCTCCTTTTTAGCTGCTTTCTTAGCTGGCTTCTTAGCTGCTTTCTTAGCTGGCTTCTTAGCTGCTTTCTTAGCTGGCTTCT
>PBWW01000026.1 GCA_002728275.1 Candidatus Heimdallarchaeota archaeon | reverse complement strand
CTGCAGGTAGAATTAAACAAATAGATTTAGATCATTATATTAACGCAAATGAATCTAACATTAATGAATCCAAAAATCAAATGGTCCCATCAATATCCATTGACTCACCCATCACCAATGATGAAGAAAATCGGGTAAAGCTAAAGGGTACACGTAAAACTATTGCAAAATATATGCGCTTATCAAAAGATCAAGCTGCACATTATACTTATTTTGATGAAGTGGATATGACTAATTTAGACTCATTAAGAAACCAATTAAGATCAAAAATGGAAGAAAATGATATCAAAGTTACATATGTTTCTTTGGTAATGAAATGTTTAATTCCTGCTCTTAAAAAATTCCCAATATTAAATTCTCAATTAGATATGTCTAATGAAGAAATAATATACAAAAATTATTACAATATAGGTATTTCAGTCGATACTAATGATGGTTTGGTTGTGCCTGTAATAAAAGATGTTGATAAAAAATCTATTTGGGAGATCGCTCGTGAAATAAAAAACTTGGCAGAAAAAGCACGAGCTGGTAAATTAGATTTAAATGATATCTCGAATGGTACATTTACCTTAACCTCAGTCGGTAATATAGGTGGTATGATGGCCACTCCTATAATAAACCAACCTGAATCTGCAATTTTAGGTTTATTAAAGGCAAAAAAACGACCGATTGTAATTAATGAAAATGGCGAGGACAAAATTGCTATAAGGAATATCATGTACTTGTCACTATCGCTCGATCATCGTATTGTTGATGGAGCAGTAGGCGCAAGGTTTCTAAATGAGGTAATAAAATTCATGGAAAACCCAGCTTTAATTTGGGTATAGAAGGTGCCATTTTTTTAAAAAATTAATTTTTCAGCCTCCATTTATTTTTATTACTTACCTCAAATTTTTAATCAAGATTATTTATCTTAGATATATATGGATAATTTAGAAGATAAAGATGTAGATTTTCCCAAAGAAATGAAAATTAAATATCTCAAAATGTCAGATGGTGCAGAATTAAGACATGCTTATTATTATCCAAATAACTCCAATGGTCACATTTTATTATATCCAGGGATGAACACTTTGGTTTTATCATGGATAAAAATATTAGAATTATTAATCCTCGAAAATTATTCCATTGACTATGTCGAGTCAAGAGAAAAATTCTCTTCAAAAATTAACCATGATTATCAATCTGTTAATAAATTTCGTATGCTTTTGGATTGTAATGAAATTATTGACCTACTGAATTTATCTTCTAAAGAATATATCGCTATTGGTTCTTCCTTAGGAAGCACCACTTTAATTCAAAACATGGCAAATGGTTCTATCCACCCTCCTATCGCTATTTTAGTAGGTCCTTCTGTAAGATTTAAAGTTGCTTCTGGATTGCGTATCTTACTCCCATTCTTAACAAAATGGACATATGATAAGTTTGTAAAAGTTTTGATGAAACGCATCGCTGTTAAAAAATATACAAATGAAAAAGTTGATCCACTTCAAAAAAGAAAGTATGAATTAGCTTTAGAATTAGCAGATCCTCTTAAATTGAAAAATTGTGTTAAATCTTGGTTGGGTAATAACATCTATAATGATTTAGAAAAAATTGATGGTAAACTTTCAAAATGTTATCTGATTGGAGCATCAGAAGATATTTTGCACCCAGATCACGAAACCCGTGATGTCTCTAATAAAATTGAAAATGCAATTTTTGTAGACTTAAAAACTAATTCTGCAGCACATGATTTGCCGTTAATTGAATTTATTAAATCGCTTTAATTAAAATTATAACTCTCGAAAAAATTTTGCATATCGACATTCCCTCCAGATATTACGATGGCAACTTTTTTTCCTTTAAAAATAGAATGTTGATTGATCGCAGCTAAACCAACTATCCCTGATGGTTCAACAACCATTTTCATTCTCTCGTATACTAATTGCATCGCTTTTATCGTATCATAATCCGAGACTGTGACAATATCATCTACATAATTTATAATTTTGTCATATGTTCTCTCAGATAAAGTAGTTAATAATCCGTCACAAATAGTATCTGGATGATGAGATGTAACTCTTTTTTTGTTTCTGATTGATCGCAAAGCATCATCTGCATTTTCAGGTTCTACTCCAATTACTTTACAATTTTTACCATATGTCTTGGTATACATCGCAATTCCTGAAAGTAAACCTCCTCCTCCAAGTGGAACTAAAATATAGTCTAAATCTTTAATTTGTTGATGCAATTCTACACCTACACTTCCTGCTCCAAAAATGATGTCATCATCATCATATGGGTGTATCATTTCATAACCATTTTTTGCTATGATATCATTCACAGTATTTTCTCTATCTTTTTGAGTTGGTTTACACAATATCACCTTAGCCCCATAGCTTTTAGTTGCATTCATTTTAACTTTAGGTGCATTTTTAGGCATTACCACTATCGTTGGTAAATTCAATAATTTTCCCACAATCGCTATCGCCTGGGCATGGTTTCCACTACTATGAGTTATGATCCCTTTAATATCATGATTTAATTTTTTATTGAGTGCTGCATTCAAAGCTCCCCTTATTTTAAATGCTCCTCCTTTTTGTAAATTTTCACATTTAAAGTATAAATCAACACCGAAAATTTCATTCAGTGTATCTGAAGTTAAAACTGGAGTATGATGTATTTGATCTTTTATTCTATCATATGCTTTAATAAAATGATCATTCATAGGTTTATAATTCATTAATGCCTAATATAACTTATTTTTTCAGAATGTCGATTAATGCTAAACCTGCATTAGGATAAAGAAATTTATAACCATAATCCAACAATTTATTTGAATTCACAGCTCTCCCATTAAGAATTGTATCTGCTCTCTCACCTAAAACAAGTCTTAATCCAAAACCAGGTGCCCAAGTCCATGTCTTTCTTTTTAATATATGCCCCCCTATTTTAGCTAATTCAATCATCGATTTCTTATCTGGTGCAACACCGTTAATTATTCCTTTGACTTTTTCATTTTCAATCCCCCATAAAATAATATTCGCAAAATCTTTTACATGCACCCATGGATAAATCTGACGTCCGTTTCCAACTTTCCCTCCTATGAATAATTTATGAGGAATGAACATCCTTTCAATGTTTCTCCAATCATATCCTATCACAGGGCCCATTCTAAAAACTATNTTTCTTACNTCTTTATTTTTTAAATTAATAATTGGTTTTTCCCATTCACGCATTAGCTCTCCCAAAAATTTATNGCTCAATCTATCTGTCTCATGAAATTCTTTTTCATTTGAATTTGGGTATTCAGATCCCGAAATTTGAATGAACAATGATGGTTTATTTTCGACTTCCTTAATAGTATCAATTAACAGCTTTGTTGGTTCAACTCTACTATCCATTAGAACACTTTTTCTTTTCATCGTCCACCTTCTTGAAAATACATTTGCACCCATCATATTTATTATAACATCATTCAATTCAACCTGTTTTAACCAATCTCCTTTCATCTTATAATCAGTCTCAATAAATTTGACTTTATCTGCCCATCCAGAATTTTTAGAAATCGCCTTTTTTTCATTTCTAGTGGTTAGTGTTAAATCATAGTTCTTGTCCAATAACATAGGTACAAGTATTTTCCCTACAGATCCTGTCCCNCCAGTAATTAATATCTTCATAATCTAAAAAGGATTTATTACTTTTATTTACTTTTGGTAAGGCTTAAAATATAATGTCGTCCTTGAAGATAAATAACATAATTTTTTAATAAACGTTGTTAAATATATAATCAAATCCCAATTTANAGAGTAACTATAATATATATATCGAAAATAGTCAAAATGTAATGAGTATTGATAAATCTAAAAACTATGGATCTTATCAACTAAAACATGCTCATGCTAAAAGTCTTGATGATGTAGTTTCAACAATATCCACCAATTTAGAAATAGGACTTACTACTCCGGAAGTTGTNCTCAGGAAAAATAAAATTGGCTTCAATGAAATAATAACAAAATCCCCCTCAATTTGGAGAGTTTACTTAGCACCTCTTTTTGATACATTAATCACAGTATATTTAATTATCACCGCAATAATGGTGGTTCTCACTATTTTTGTAGAAGGTCTTTTGTCCAAAGTTCTTTTTTGGTTGATAATGATTTCCTTTAATTTTATNATGGCGATATTTCAACAATTTAGAGCACAAAAAAAAGTCAAATCATTATCATCATTATCTCCTCCTACATCAAAGGTAATACGAAATGGATTTGTTTCTGAAATCGATGCAAAACAATTAGTTCCAGGTGATCTCATCAAGCTTGAATTAGGTGATAGAATTCCTGCTGATGCGAGAATTGTGGAATCTAATAATTTAACTATAAACGAAGCCTCTCTAACAGGGGAAAGTGTTGCTGTTATGAAATTACCTTCGCCATCACAATCTCTACCCCATGACACTCCTATCGCAAAACATGAAAATATGTTATATCTTGGATCTTATGTACAATCAGGTGCGGGTTCTGCGATCGTTGTTCAAACTGGAAACTCAACAGAATTGGGTCAGATTGCCACACAAATGGCAGATATTTCCGATATTGAAATCCCTTTAAAAAACAAAGTTAATGCTTTAGGCAAAGGATTATCATTATTAATGCTGACCTTTTTATTGATATTAGTTCTCTCAACATCTATTAGAAGGATAAATACTAATAACGAATTTACATTCCAGCAATTTGCTGAAGATCTATCATTCGCTATAATTAATGCCATGAGTGTTTTACCAATCAATATTCCTTTGTTAACTACTATTGTATTAATTAGCGGTGTGTTGAATATGGCAAACAAACAAGTGCTTATTAAAAAATTATCTGCCGTAGAAACTCTTGGAAGATGCTCCGTACTTTGTTCGGATAAAACAGGAACTATTACAACCGGTAAAATGTCTGTTAAATTATTATGGAATACCCAAGATTATTACCAGATCTCGCTCAAGGAGGATTTTTCAAATAAAATTTACAAAATAGAAGCAAATGAAATTGATGATGAGCTTGATGATCATCTGCAAAATCTTGAGGAAATTAATTTGATAGATCAAGACTCTGCGTTAGAATTACTAATTACTTGTGCAATTTTAAATAATGATGCCAATTTAAGTAAAACTTCAAAACCAAATGAATTCAAAATAATTGGGAATTTTACAGACGGTGCATTATTAGTCCTTGCTCGAACAAATGGCCTAAATCTTGAATATGTAAGAAGTCGATATGAACGTATGACTAATTTTCCATTTGACTCTAGTTTGAAAAGAATGTCTGGGCTGTATAAAGATACCTTAGAAAATGATTTGATGATTTTTACTAAAGGAGCACCAGAAATGATTTTACCATTATGCGATAAAATTGGGGATGAAAGTAATGTTCAAGATTTATCCTCAGATATGAAATCAAATTTAATTGATAAAATTAATAAATTTACTAATGCAGGATATCGAGTGATTTCTTTTGCTTACAAACCCATCGATAATTTTGATTTAACTGATGATCACTCTAAAGATAGATCATTAATTGAACAAAATCTCACATTTATCGGTTTTTCGGTAATTTATGACCCGCCAAGACCTAATGTAACTAAGGCCGTTTCTAATTTAGACTCTGCATCAATTTTCCCAATAATGATAACTGGGGACTCCAAATCTACTGCAGCTACAATTGCAAAGCAAGTAGGTATTTTAGATAATGATGAAATTGTGATCGAAGGAAATATGGTTTCAAAATTATCAGATGAAGAATTTTTTAAAGTCAGTGTGTTCGCTAGAGTTGCTCCCAAAGATAAAGAGATTATAGTCAATAGATATCAAAAACGAGGTGACATAGTTGCAATGACAGGAGATGGAGTAAATGATGCTTTAGCTATTACTAGGTCTGATACCGGTATCGCAATGGGCATTGCAGGGACTGAAGTTGCAAAAGAAGCTGCTGATATAATCTTATCTGATGACTCTTATGTCTCGTTGGTTGAGGGAGTGCGAGAAGGACGAAATCTTTANAATAAAATTAGAATGATGATCTTCTTTTATATCGCTGTCAATCTCGCAGAGGCTGTATTATATTTTTCAACGAGTTTTATATTAGATTTTTATCTTCTCAATAATTGGCAAAGAGTTTATATTTTTGGTATTGTGCATGCAATACCTGTATTAGCCATTATTTTTGGTCCTGATGACTCNGATGTAATGCAACTAAAACCAAGACAAAACGACTCCATACTTAGTAGACCTCTTATAATTTTACTATCTATTTTTGCATTGAGTACCAGCATATTACTGATATTTTCTTATTTTCTGTTTTATAACAATTTAGATCTTATAAACANNACTAATTTTAGAGGTTTTCAACCCAANATAAACTATTATTCACCTTTAAATTCTAATTCAATATTACAACCTGAAGATATTACTCAAGCTAAAGCAAGAACTATTTTGATAACCATAATCTATATCATAGAATGTATTTTTGTGTATTCAATTATCAGGGTTAATCGACCCATAAATCTCATTTTTGAAGAGATGAATATGTTCGTCCATATAATGGTATTTCTACCACTCTTAGTTCATTTTTCAATAATGTATATTCTTCCTATCCAGTTATTTATNTCAAATTATGGGATATTTTTTGATNTAATCCAACTTTCAATAATTGATTTAATTTATTGTTTAGTCATCTCTNTTACTCCTATCATCNTNATGGAGTNTTATAAAAAATATATTCGAAAATCTTCAAATCCTGAATTTTAATTTAATAGTATCTCAATTATTAATTGTAATAATCCTGCAACCATCACTCCTGCAACAATTAATAGTCCCGTATTAAATTTCTTCTTAGAAATTCTTGACTCATTTTCACTATCCATATTAATTTCAATTAACCATTCTCAATTATTAATGCTTATCATTACCCAAAAATTAAAGTTAATTATTTTATTTTAACTAAAATGTAATTCATCTACTAAAATTAACTTTATTTAATCTAATTCATAACTCAAAAATATGAGTCTAAATTTAAATGAAAACATAATCCATTTTAATTTGTTAGGAACTGACGGTAAATATCATAATTCCAAAAATTATGAAAACTCCAAATTACTTGCAATAATTTTCTCATGTAATCATTGCCCATATGTAGTTGCTTCTGAAAGAGAGTTTATACAAATTCAATCTGAATATAGGAAATTTGGGTTGCAAATTATTGCAATAAATTCAAATGCTGCTAATCTTGACTATCCAGGTGATTCATATGAAAATATGAAAAAACGTGCAGAAGAAAAACAATTTAATTTTCCTTATTTAATTGATGATGATCAAAGTTTGGCCAAAGATTATGGTGCAACTAGAACTCCAGAAATATTTCTATTCAATGAAAATCGAAATCTAATATATAAGGGTCGTATCAATGATAATCCAATGAAACATAATGAAATCACCCGATATGATTTTCAAGAAGCTATCAATGAAGCAATAAAAAATAATGATATTTCAATAGCAGAATTACCTGCGTTAGGGTGCTCTATTAAGTTCATAGAATAATTAATCTTTATGATTCAATAGCATAAATATTTTGGACACTTGTTAATAATTAAATAACATTAATTATCNTAGTTAATATGGATCACACAATCTTGGAGTCNTATCATAAGCTAATTGAGACGAAATCAAAGAAAAAACCAACTTCTACGTCTTCAATGACTATTCAAAGTGTGGCCAACCTCCCAACAAAATTTGGTAATTTTATAGTAATCTCTTTTTCACCATTTAGTGATGGAAAAGAACACTTTGCTATTTTNAAAGGAGATGTAACTGCACAAAAAGATGTTCTCGTTCGATTGCACTCTGAATGTGCCACTGGCGATGCAATTGGTTCCTTGCGTTGCGATTGTAGGCAACAATTAGAAGGTAGTCTAAAAAAAATTGAAAATGAGGGTTTAGGTGTGTTACTTTATTTAAGACAAGAAGGTCGTGGTATTGGTCTTCTTAATAAATTGAAAGCATATGAATTACAAGATAAAGGACTTAATACTGTCGAGGCTAATATCGCTTTAGGCTTTAATGATGATGAAAGAGATTACAAAGTTGCAGCTTTAATGATNGACTCTCTCAAGATNTTATCTATCCGGTTGATGACTAANAATCCTAAAAAGTTACAAGAGTTAGAACAGTATGGTATAATAATCTCTGAACGTGTGGAACATGTTTTTCAAGCCAATGAACATAATGAATTTTATCTTATGACTAAAGCAAATGAATCCGGTCATCTTATGGACTCCTCTAAAATTTCTCAANATTAATTTCTCTATCATAATTCATAATTTGCTTCTTCTAACATTCTATTAATTGATTTTTCAGCATTTTTCTTTACTGACTCAATATCNATNGTATNGAATTTACCGTTTTCATATAGAACATTTCCATTACAAACCGTCATGACACATTTNTTTGATGATATTGAGTAAACCAAATTAGATAATGGGTTTATATTAGGCGTTGCATCAATCCCCGATAGATCAAAAATTGTGAAGTCTGCCCAATGTCCTTTTTCTAAAATTCCTGAATAAATATCATTGAATACCTTGTTTGCATTTATAGTCGCAAAATCAATCACATTGAATTTATTAACCAACTCTGGGTTCATATTATATCCCTTATGAACTAAACTCACTGTTCTTATTTCCTCTAATATGTCTAAATTATTATTTGAAGCATTGCCATCTGTTCCAACTATAATGTTAATATTATNATTTTGCATTGCGGGTATATTTGCGATCCCAGATCCCAATTTTAAATTAGATTGAATATTGTGTGATATTGTTAAATCACTATTTGCCATTATTTTTAAATCATTATCATCTATATGCACTACATGCGCAGCAATCGTATGATCCAATAAATTCATATCTCTCATTTTTTCTATTGTTGATTTATTCCACANAGCAAATGCATTTTCTCTCTCTAATTTTGTTTCTAAAACATGAGTATTGATTTTAGTGTTGTTTTCTTTAACAAAATTTCCGATTTCTTCAAATAGCTCTAAATCTACTGTATACAGTGCATGCGGTCCAGAACCAATCATAATTTGATTATTTTTTTTATGATATTTTTTGAATATTTTTTTATTCCTTTTGAATGCCATTTCGGCTGNACCTGTTTCAGGGTTATCATCAAATATNGACGGAGCTAAAAACCCTTTTACACCTGACTCAATTATACTTTTTGCAATTTCTTCAGCGTAGTAGAATTGATCTACAAAACCAATGGTCCCACATGATATCATTTCTGCAATTCCCAATTTAGTTCCAACCATTGCATCATNTGGTTTCATCTGTGGTTCTATCTTCCAAATATGATTATAAAGCCAATCCTCAAGTTTAACATCATCTACAATACCTCGCAATAATGTTTCAGGAATATGAGTATGGCCATTAATAAACGCAGGTAATAATATGCTTTTTTCATAGTTATAATATTTATCAATCTCCTTGGTTAATCTTGGATCATATTTCCCAATATATTCTATTTTCATATCATTCCAAATTAATAATGCATCTCTTATTATTTGCTTAACATGGGGTTGATATATCCATCCTACTCTAACCCCATTTTTCGCCATTATCTAAAATATAACCAAATAAAAATAAACATAGTGGCTAAATGTGTTATTTTTGTTAATTTCTAAATTATAAAATTATTATTTTGACATATCAATCAATTCTATGTTAAGTTTTTTAGCGATTTCGATAATTCTTTCATCTCTATAAAATTCCATGAAGTAAATTTTTGTTATTCCAGAATTAGCAATCAATTTAAAACAATTAAAACAAGGAGATGCTGAAANATAAATTTCTGCTCTATCAATCATTAAACCATGCTTAGCAGCTTGTATGATNGCATTTGCTTCTGCGTGTATTGTCCTTGTACAATGCCCCTCCATCATTAAACATCCTACAGTTTCACAATGTTCTAGCCCTCTTATCGATCCATTATATCCTGTTGAAATTATATTTTTGTCTTTTACAATGATTGCACCCACTTTTTTTCTGACACAGGTGGATCTTAATGCTACTTGTTTGGTAATNTCTCCAAAATATTCATTCCATTCAGGTCTTTTTACCATATAATTATCACTTTAATTGGACACTAAATTAATGTTTCAATCTTAAATATAAATTATGGAAAGATATGACTTTTATATAGTAATAAAAATTTACAATTATGTCAAAAAATGTGTATTTTGATATATTAATTGAAGATGATACTGATTACAGAGGAACTATTGTTTTTGAATTATATTGGGATGATGTTCCCATAACGTCAAAAAATTTTTATGAATTATGTACAGGTGAAAATGGGTATGGATATAAAGAAAGTATATTTCATCGGGTCATTCCTAACTTTATGTTNCAAGGTGGTGATTTTACTCATGGTACGGGGATAGGTGGAAAATCTATCTATGGGTCTAAATTTGATGACGAAAACTTCATTCATAAACATAATCGACCAGGTTTATTATCAATGGCTAATGCAGGCCCCAATACAAATGGCTCTCAATTTTTTATAACTACTGTTCCCACACCATGGTTGGATGGTAAACATGTTGTATTTGGGCAAGTCGTTGAAGGTATGGATGTAGTCAAGAAAATTGAATCATATGGCTCTTCACCAATGGGTCAAACTTCAAGAAAAATAGTTATAGAAAGTTGCGGTTCTAAAAATTAAATTTACATCACTAAATATATTTCCACTCAAGGTTATTTTTATTTAAAAAATCTGTAATCTCTTGTCTTTGTGATGAATTAGTTCCTTTTTTATCAATCAAAAAATGTTTATTATCATTTTTAGTTTTATCATATGCCTGAATTAACATATTTTTATTCAAATCACTAAGTAAATGTTTTGGGATAATGTGCCCAGGTGCCTTGTCTTCATTTTCCATAATNCTCAGAAATCCTGCACAGTAATGATTTCCTCCTATTCCTATGAATGCCTCTTTTTGTGGTATTTCCTTGTTAAGATATGCATCAATCGTTTCAACTATGACTTTAGTGATAATTGAAATTGCAACTTCATCATTCCACTCTTCAATAGTTCCTCCTACCTCAAAAAATAATAATGGTATTTCAAANGATGTCGGACCATGATGTGTACANTCAATCCCGACCCAATAATCAACATCATCCTTTGCAACNATGGCTTTAATTTTGTCATATGCATATTTCATGACATTTGGTTCAACCATTGAAAGTTCAAATTCATTACCTCCATAATCCGTATTTCCATTCCACACACCTGTTGAATGGACCAATATCGCCTTTTGTCCTGCTTTTGAAGTATGTTTGGATGCGAAAATTAACATATCTGCAATTATATGTTTTCTCAAATAATCTGTATCAAGTTGCCTNTCCGGTACTACTAANATTGAAACATTATTTGTGTGGTAATATTCATATTCTCCATTAATACCTNTAAAATTAANTTCTTTAGTTTTAAAAGTATAANTTAATTTCAATTTTTCAAGCATATTCATNCCTGCAATGTCTAATCTTGAAATTATAATTACTATATTATTTTGTATCATATCATATTCCCTTTTTTATCTACCTAATACTTGTTCCATTATTTTATTTGGTTCAAATTCAATCAGATCATCATATGATTGACCTACTCCAAGAAACAAAATAGGTTTTTTAATAACATTTGCTATTGAAATCACTGCACCACCTTTAATATCACTATCCAATTTTGTCATAATAATTCCATCTAAATCAATCTCTGCATTAAATTTATCCGCTTGCTGTATGACATCATTGCCTGCCAATGCATCTCCAATAAATAATTTTAAGTGGGGTTCTGTCAATCTAATTATTTTTTCAAGTTCTCTCACTAAATTTACATTATTTTGCATTCTACCTGCAGTATCAATNATNACTATATCNTTATTATTTGACTCTGCATGATCTATCGCATCAATNGCCACTGCTGCTGGATCTGAACCATAATTCTGTGCGATTAATTTTGNNTTTAGATTATCNGCATGTTTTTGAATTTGTTGTATACTTCCCGCTCTATATGTATCTGAAGCAGACAATACCACATCATATCCTTTATTTTGGAAATATTTAGTTAACTTTGCAATTGTTGTTGTTTTGCCCGTCCCGTTTATCCCTATTACACAAATTATGTACGGTTCATTGTTCATTCTTTTTTCTTCTATGTCTTTTATTAATTCATTTAAATTGAATTTACTCAAAGGTTCCATAAGTATCTCTTTAATCACATTTTCCAAAGACACTCTTACTAAGGGTTCGACATCTCTAAATCTTTCATATTCTAACTCTAATAATTGATTTTTTAATTCTAATTTAATCTCTTCTGCAGTGACTCTAGCTACTTCATTTCTGACTAATAATTCTTTTAGTTGCTCTAAATATGGTTCAATCTCATTATCAGTCAATTCTTTGATTTTAATTTTATTGATCAGAGAATTAATCCCAGTTCTTATTTTTTCAAACATTTATAATCACAATTCTCTTTGTCCTAAATTACTTTGAAATTCTTCNATATATTTTTGAATTTCCATTTTTTGGGANGCGATGTTTTCTATTAACGATTTAATTTCTTCTAATTTACTCTTTAATTCATNAATTACATAATCTGATTTAGCAGGTAATAAAATGCCTGCACCCATGTTAATCATGAATTCAGTATCAGAGGTATTTGATAATTTAAAATAAACCAAATCACTCAAAGGAATTATAACTTCATCAGTAGTTTCATTTTTTGAATAATTNTCTATAGTTGTTAGATTTCTATTGTACTGATCAATTAATGATAGGTAAATTCCCTCTTGTTGTTCTAACATCTGTAGTTGACGGACTAATGTCTGATATTGTAGGTATGCTCTATCAGTTTCATTTGTGTTTTCAGAGCTCATTCCATCTCTTACCTATAAATTACAAAATCATCCGCATTCATATCCAAAAATTCAGGGTTTCGTGCATCTTCTGCATTAATTGTTTTAATGCCCTTATCTCTTTCAATAAAAATTCGATCTCTTTTTACTCGATGCCTTGATCCTACTTCAGAGAATACTTTCTCTAAAGCATTTTCAACTTTATATGCTCTACATTCAAATATGAATGGTATTTTAGTTTTCACTTTAATGTAATAGCCNGATATTCTGTAAATATTCGCTATTTCTGCCATATATATCATATAGATTATTCTTTTTTATATTAAGCGATACAAAACATAAAGCTATCACATTAAATTTTTATTAACTAAAATTAATCTCATAATTATTCGTAATGATATATCTATCTTTATAACTTAATGTCCCCATATGTGATAGGTTAATTATGATTAATATTCCTGCAAAAATTCTTGATATTCGTTCAACAGAACCCATGGTTATGCTATCTAAAAATACTGCCAGTCGATTAAATTTAAGGCACGATGAAATATTATCCTTAAAACATAAAGGAAAAGAGATCGTTGCTAATCCTGTTGTTGTTCAAGAAATACTTGAAAATAATGTGATAGGTATCTCTGAAAAAGACTCAAAATGGTTAGAGGTAGATGATGACACTCAAATAACGGTGAGTGCTCGAAAAACTCCTGTTAGTTATGATTTTATCAAAAAAAAATATAATTCCAATAATCCTTGGAANCAAAATGAAATACTGTCAATAGTTAATGATATTTCAAATCGTAGATATACTTCTGTTGAAGTCGCATCATTCGCATTAGTCACTCAATATTCCGGATTTTCTNCATTTGAACTTGAGGAGTTTTCAAAGGCAATGGCTGAAGCAGGAAACCAGTTAGATTTCAATGAACCTACTTTTGGAAAACATTCAATAGGAGGTATTCCAGGTAATAAGATTTCTCCCATTATTGTTCCTATAATTGCTGCCGCTGGTTTACTAATTCCTAAAACTTCCTCAAGAGCAATAACATCTCCCTCAGGCACCGCTGATACTATGGAAGTGTTTGCAAATGTAAATTTTACACCTGATGAAATTTCAGAAATTGCACCAAAATCTAGAGGTATGATCGTCCATAATGGCCCCCTTAATTTATCTCCATTAGATGATATTGTGATAGGCGTAAAAAGGCAATTGGATATTGATCCCAAAGATCAAATGTTGGCATCAATTGTATCTACAAAAATTGCCATGGGTATCGATAATTTAGTATTTGATATACCTACAGGTACAGGATCTAAAATGCCCAATNGACAAAATGCNGTAAACTTTGCTCATTCACTAATTGGTCTTTGTAGACAATTAGGTATCAGAGTCGAAGCCGCATTAACTTTAGGTGAGCAACCTTTAGGTAATGCAATAGGGCCTGCTTTAGAAGCAAGAGAAGCATTACAAGTTTTAGAAGGAAANGGTCCAAATTCAGTTGTGGAAAAATCAGTAGACATCGCAGGTATTTTACTCGAAATGAGTGGCTTAACTAATACCGGTAAGGGATCTGAAATGGCGTCTGAAATATTGAGTTCTGGAAAAGCTTTAACTAAATTTAGAGAAATAATTGANTTTCAAGGNGGAAATNCAAATATTAAATTTGATGAAATTGAAANTGGTTCAGAGCAAACTTCAATATATGCTAAAAAAGATGGTTATGTTGTTGGAGTAAATAATAAATCAATTAATGCAATTGCTAAGGCTGCAGGNTGNCCAAAAGATAAAGAGGCNGGTATAATTATTCATAAAAGACAGGGTGAATATATACACAATGGTGATCCATTAATTACAATATTTGCAAACTCAGACTCTAAATTAACCTCTGCTCTCCAAACTGCTAATANTCANTCTCCTATAATTTTAGAAGGAATGGTTCTAAGAAGAATTGGTTCTATACCCGAAAAAAATATCTAAACTATGATTGTATCCAAACTAAATTTTTATTTTTGCCTTGCCATATTATTTCACCTTTTTCATCATCCGAAAATATGAAATTATGTCCTTGTCTCAGTTTTGGCAAAAATAGNTTAATATTAATNCCTTCAATAGTAATATCATCATAATCAGATCNCAAAAATGAGCATTTATCATAAATTCTTTTGTTAACTGCTATTTCTTGTAATTGTCTCAACACCTTTTCATCTTTATTCACAATTACAATGCTTTCTGCNATAATATTAACATATTTTAAAAAAAGGATCGNATCTCCNTANATTTGATAATTCNGATTATTTTCCAATTCAAGATTATTNNNAAAATTTCTAAATTGATTGATGAAATTAGTTCTCTCTATTTCCGTGACCTCTTTAGGAAACCCTGTTTTCAATGTATCATAATATATCATATTTTCATTTGATTTTTGATTATCTATCCTCAATATTTCTTCACATATTGTCCAAGTATGATTTTCATCACAAACTATCTCCCCATTTGTTAATCTTTTAACTAAACCCTCTGTGAATTCTCCGTTATAATCCCATTTGGTACTGTTTTTACATAAAGGACATTTTACTAAGTTCAAGTTTTCAAATATCATNCTATAACTAATTTTAATAAAATATACTTATACATTATATTATTCATTTATAATCATTATTTTTTTAATTTAAGTTGATCCATTTGAGAAAAATCAATAGGGAACCTTAATCCTAAATATAAATGAACTCCTGATAGTAATCCAATCAGTAAGCCTGTTTGATTTCCTGCTCCTAATACTAATATTAGACTTATTATTAGATTTACTATTGAGGATAAATATCCAAATTTAATTATAAAGGGAAATGGTTTTACAATTCCAATAAAACATGCTAAATATCCCATAAAAATTAAAATATAATAAATCGCTAAATTCAAATCATATGAAAAAGGTAAATTCCCTATGATATCATTATATATCCAATATGCAGCTCCCAANCCTCCTATTCCCGAAATAAAAACTAACANAAANGTTAACCCGAAGAACCATCTTTGAGCCTTATAATTTCTATTGTTACTCATNTTATCACCTTATGTTTTTTAAAANTTTGATATCTCNAAANNANTACTATCANAATTATCGATATGGGTGATATATGAACAAATAATTTTGGTATATCTGANGGTATANATCCCTTCAATAAATTCATTTGATNTAATTTAGTTTCATTAAACGNATCTATAACTAAAANCGATATGNTATACTCTCCAACTTCCAAATAAAATGAACATAATATTTCCTCACTATTTAAACCAGTCCAATTGTAATCTTTTTCATTAATTAATATATTATTCACATATATTTCGTGTCTTACTAAATTATCATCTATTACTGTCCAATTCAAAATAATTGGGTTCACATATTCCTCTATATAATTTGAGTTATTATTGATTATTTCAGGTTCCATGTTTTGAGCCGATGCTTTGTTCAATCCCACTGAAAAAATAGTTACAATAAATATAGCAACTATAACATATTTTTTCAAATGCATATAGTATTAGTAATAATTCTTTCTTTTTATTGCTATCTTAAAAATACGAAATTTAATCTATAAGGCGTAAATTTCTTTCACATTATGAGAACTTTTTTCATTAATATTTTTATTAAACACATATGAAAAACGATATTTTGCCATCCAAACGATTAAGTGGGATAAAACCTTCTGATATGCGAAAGTTATTTGAGATTGCAAAAATCTATCGGGCACAGGGACGAGAAATAATTGATTTTGGTTTAGGTGACATAAANNTTCCACTTTCAAAACATGTGATTAAAGGNATCAATGATGCATTGAACTCTGGTAAAAATAAATATGGTTCAAATGCTGGAGAATTGCCTTTAAGATCCAAATTAGCTGATATCTCTAATCTTTATCATGATACCCGACTAACGTTTGAAAACGTTTTGGTCACTTGTGGTTCTTTGGAAGGATTATATGACATTGCAATGGCCTACATCAATCCTGGNGATGAAGTTTTAATAGTAGANCCTGAATTNCCATANTTCGGCTATCAAGTTCTTTTNGCNGGTGGNATTCCCANCCNAATTTCCCTAACCAAAAATACCGATTTCATGGTTACTCCTGAAATGGTTTTAGATAAAATTACCCCAAAAACTAAAGCATTATTAATTAATTATCCAAATAATCCTACTGGAGCTATTATTGAAAAAAAATATTTTGAAAAAATTGTTAATATTTGTGAAGAACACAATATAATACTAATTTCAGATGAAGCATATGAGAAAATGGTTTATGATGGTTTAAGTCATCCATCTGCCCTTGATTATAATTATTCAAACACTTTAGTGGTAAATAGCGCTTCAAAATCATTATGCATGACCGGTTTAAGAGTGGGTTATACAATTTCAAATAGTATTGCATTACTCAAACCTGTGATGCAAGTGCATCAATATAACACTGCTCATGCCTCAATCAATAATCAATATGGTTTATTGAATGGTTTAAACCATTATGAAGAAATTATTGATAATTCTTTATCTGTGCTTCAAAAAAGAAGAGATTTAATTTATGACTCTTGGAAAAATATTCCCGGAGTTGTTTTCCCAAAGCCTAAAGCAACTTTTTATCTTTATCCCAATGTGAAAAACACAGGTATGAATTCAACTAAATTTTGTGATTTTGCCTTAGATAATGGTATTGTAATAACTCCGGGTACTGCCTTTTGTTTTGATAATTCAAATGATGGTGGGAATTTTCATGTAAGAGTCGCATATGGTATGGTAAATGAAAATGAGATAATCAAAGCAAGTGAATTACTACAAGATGCTTTATCCTCAATAATTTAATATTAGATTTAATGANTAATGATATAAATTCCATATTTTCACGAATTTGTGATATATATTATAAATCCAAACAGTAAATCTTTAACTCTAAAAAGGATTTGTAAGAATTGAGGGATTCAAATTTTATCAAGAGTAATTGGACATTTACTAAAGGATATTTCTTCATTGACAAGATACCATCAAGATACAAGTTCAAGACTTTGCTTTTTATTAGGTGCAAGAGAGGCCATCCAATTAATGATGTCCGTAAAGGAAGCACCATCAAAATTATTTTTCAATTTGAATTATTCAGCAGGTTCCCCNGAAGAAACNCGAATAAAATCAAGAGTACTGAAAAGCCTCCAAAAGCAAGGTTATGATATTACTGAAGAAAACGATTTTAGTAAAGTGTATTCTTTAAAAATAAGGGATAGAAAACAAGAATTCGAAGAAGCAAATGAGGATGAGAACTCAGAATTATTGAATAAATTCGTATTAGATGATGTNAAAAGTAAAAGTCTACCTCAAGTGATTCTTCGTAGACAAGCCTCAATAGATGCATCTATGGGTGCTTCAATAAAAAGTGGTGATATAAGTGTTATTCCAGCATTAACNAGTGGTGATGATGTCCTTTTGATGGATAAACATTATAATATTGTTGCTCATGGAGTCGCAAATTTAAGTTCAGAAGAAATAAAAAGATCTCCNGGAAGAACTGCTATTCGTACAATTGAGTCNCGCTATGATGTTCCTATATTTGAAAATGATAAAATATATACCGATGGAATGATCTCAGTCTCAACTTTACCTCGATTATTGGGTGTCGAAGTCCTTGATTTCGATGACTCTCCGGCAAATATTATGGTAATTTCTCAAGATAACGGAGAGATTGCTGCCCATTTATTGCAAAAATCATCAGAAGGCTCTAAAATTTATCTTTTTATCAAGAATGAGAACCATAAAACAAAATTAGAAAATACCTTTTCAAGATTAAATATTCCTCTGGATAAAGTGGAATTTATATCCAGACAATTAGATCGATATGCTAAAAGTAGACCGAGAGTAAAATTTACACATGTTTATTTAGAATTGCCTTCAACAGAATCAGGTAAACGACCAAACCCATATTTTGATATTGAAGAAAAAAGTATAATCTCTAATGCAAGAACTCAATTTTCTTCAATAAGATCTATTGCCTTAATTGGTCAAAATAATACCCAAATTGCTTATGTTACTCACTCTATAGATCCTACTGAAAATGAAGAGGTTATTGTTCAAGCTTTTAGGCAAGGTACTTTCATTCCAGGTTCAATAAATGANTCTCTAAAAAATAAGTATCCACACGGTATAAATGCTCTCCCAGAAATACCNACTGTTACACAAGCTGGAACAATAGATTTAGAAAAGTTAAAACATGAAATGACATACAAAGTATGTTGGTTAGGAATTGACCCTAGATTACATGACAGTGATGCAGGTTTTGTAGCTAAATTACAATTAAACTTAAAATAAAATCATACATTTCTGTCACTTAACATTAATAATAAAATTAGTAATATACATTGACATAATATGGAATTAATTTTAGTTGAAGAAAATAAAGATAATATAATGAGGTCTGTTCTTCANACATTTTTTTCTATAACTGAAACTAANGAATTAATNGACACATTAAATTTAGATTTAGCAGATGAAAGTGAACTTTATACAATAAATTTTGGAAATGAAATTATTGGTTTCATCATATTATCNCCTATCGCTGAAATTAACAATCCTNTAATNAATTTAATTTCAATCGAGGATATTTATGTNAAAATCAATCATCANAATAATATGATCGCTAAAATGATTGCACTTGAAATTAAAAAATTATCCATAAAATATGATGTCGATCAAATCGAATTAATTATTAGNCAAACTAACAAATGGCTATCTAATTCATTGTCGGATGTNGGTTTTATNTGTTCAGAAATTAAATTAGAAAAATTTTTACCAAAATCAAATAATCTTAACGATGTTTTGGAATTGATAAAAGATTGTACGCCTTTGAATCGTATTGTTCAGGTGATGATGGAAAAAGAAGATGAATATGCTACTGATTTTATAAGTACATCAAATGAAATCCAACCATTAATTAAATTAGGATGGGTGCCAATAATGATATTAGTGACTTACGAACCAGAAAAAGAAAATATAGATGAAACTATTGAAAAATCAAATCAATTATTAAATTGGGATGATTACTCTTTAGTTTATTATGGGTGATTAGATGGACAATTATTTACATTGGTCTACTGTAATTGCGAATAAAGCTATTTCCCAATATGGTGATAATCACATCATATGCTCGGGGTGGTCACCTTCTGGAGTGTATCATATCGGTAATTCTAAAGAAGCAGTTACATGTCATGCCATTAANATGGCTATTAAAAATAGTGGTTTTGCTTCTAAATTTATTTTGGTTTTAGATGATTTTGACCCTTTAGATAAAATCCCAAAAGACCTTGGTGAGTACTCTAAAAATTTACGTCCATATTTAGGTCACCCTCTCAATAGAATCCCTGATTTTTCAGGACAGTTTGATAGTTATGCTGAGTACTTTTCAAATGGAGCAAAAGAGGCATTATCATCATTTGGTATTGAAGTTGAATTTATTAAAGCATCAAAACTATATGAAGATGGTTTGTATGATGAATTTTTAGAAATCTACTTAAATAAAAATGAGGAACTTGATANTCTATTTGAAACTATTTCAGGATCGAAATTAGACTCATATATCAGTATAATATGTCAAAACTGTGGTAACATGAAAACTACTACCTGTACAAAAATTATATCTAATGTAATACATTACCAATGTTCATCAAAAGGTATGTATCGCGGTTGTGAATTTGAAGGGAAAATTTTAATTGATAGTCACGAGTGGAAATTGAAATGGAGGCTAGATTGGCCTGCAAGACAAACTTTCCTCAATGTTACCGTGGAACCTTCAGGAAAAGATCATTCTGTATCTGGTGGATCGGTAGATACTTCATTAGCCATTCATGAANAAATACTAAATCGTTCTCCACCAGTTCTCGAAAAATTTGGCTTTATTACCATTAAAGGTTTAAAGATAAGTAGTAGTAAAGGTGGAGCATTACCTGCAAACAAAATTCATCAAATCATACCCATTCCGGCTTATTTGTTTTTAATTTATAGGTCTGATTTGATGAAAGATATCAATTTCAATCCTGCATCTGCAGAATATGGCAAATTATTCGACGAATATGATGATGCGCGAAGAATGTCTAAAGGAATTAATTTTGAAAATCGAAAAAGTGAAGTCTCAAAACTATCCACTGCTGTGCTTCTAGCAATGCATAATCATAATAATGATTTCATACCTGCCTCAGTCAAATTTGAAGAATTAGCTCTGATTTACCAAATAAGCTTGCGTTCATCATCATTAACCATCGATAAATTAGATTATATGAATAAATTACCAAATAGTGACTCCAAAATTGAACTTGAAAATCGATTAAAATTAATCGATCATTGGCTATCTAATTTTGCTCCCTCTAATTTCTTGGTGAATTTCCTTGATGAACCAAATTCAGATATTTTGAATTATTGGGATGATGAAATCTATGATTTATGGTCATCTACATTAAATGGCCTAAATCAAAATGACTCTCCGCAGAAATTAGTAAATATTTTAAGAGAAAAAGGAAAAATAAATGAGATTCCCCCCTCGAAATATTACTCTGCTTTTTATCAACTTGTAATCGGTAATTCTAAAGGGCCTAATGCAGCTAATCTGGTATTTGCAATAGGTATTGATCAAATAGTAAAAAGATTAGATGTAATTAAAAATTTACTAAATAGATAATAGCAATCATAAAGTCATATAATTAACAATTTGATGAAATGGATATAAAAGCTAAATAAAAATTATTTTATCTTATAATTAAATTACAAATTAACTGTAAAAGTTATATAATACTTTCAAACNATAATTATAGATAAAATGAAGGAAATAAAGCTCCTAGATCATCAAAAAGAAGAAATAATCACTGTAGCTAAGGCTATTTCGAGTAATACTCGTTTTATGATCCTTAAAATTTTAGCTGATGAAGAATTAGATATATCTCGTTTAGCTGATAGATTAGAACAAACTGAGGCAAATGTCAGTGCTCAAGTCAAACAATTAGAAAAAGCAAATTTAATTTCTTCACGATATGAACCAGGTGAACATGGAGTAAGAAAAATTTGTAGAACTGCAATAAAACGTATTTCAATTCAAATTACTTAGAATTTAATTTGTATATATATTCCATTCCATTATCTAATTTATTATCATAAATCAACTTATAATTAGTTAGATGATTAAATCTAAATTGAACACCATTTTGCCCAATTATTTTATCATTAGAAAATATTCGTAAATATTGTAATACTCCTTCAGATAAACATGAATGAATAAATGATGCGCCACCTTCGATCATTATCGCCCCATATACTCCAATATCAGATAATTTATTTTCAACTTTATTTTTAATATCTATTAAGTCCACTCCTTTCACTAAATGAATATTTTTAGGTAATTCATGGCCAACATTGGTATTATTAACCCAAATAATAGTCCTATTATTATTCTTTTTGAAAATTTCCTTATCTAATGTAACTACCCCTCTTCTGTCAAAAATTATCACTGTTGGTTGGGATAACACTTTTTTTCCATCCAATAAATGCTCTTTAACATTTAAACTTGGATCATCAACCATTATCGTATTTGATCCAACTCCAATTGCACAAATATTATTCCTAAAATCATTTACAATTTTAAAATCAAGATCATTTGAAATATTAGTTCTAGTATTAACTTTTCCCAATTTTTGGTCTAAACTAATTGCTATATTTCCAAACCAAAAGTACTCATTCATATTTCATACCCAATTTGATTTTTTTGAATTTTATTAATACTTCGCCATAAATTGAATATTGTTTTCTCTTCTATTATTTCATATTTTAATTCTTTTGATAAATTGTTTAAAGGTATTACTAAAATTGCCCCCTCAAACTTTGCAATTTTTGATAAGTCATATACTAGTTCAAAAATTGAGTTTTGTCTTAATAATGATTTGAAAACAGGTCTTGTTATAGTAAAAATTCCTGGGGTTTCACTCATATTGTAAAATTTCATTAACAATTTTTGTCTATCTATACTATTGTTAATTCTCTCATCAATAATCGTTCCAATCTCTAAACAAAATTCGTATAATTTTAGATTATAATCTATTTTATCTTCAATTTTTCTTGGCCCTATTTTCATTGAAAGATTGTCCAAAAATTGTGTTTTTGCATTTCTAAATAATTGAGTCGCAATTGGGAATCTCGGTGATATCGAGTCTCCTAATATTTTCATTGAGGGGAGTTCTAATTCTTTAAATATTTGAAATGGCAACAAAATTTGTATTTCTTTTTCGATCTTTCCCCATATCTCATCAAAAATAGACTCGTTTAATGATATACAAGGTATCGCTAATACATTTTGCTTATTTTTTTGAATAATGACTGGCCTCCCATTACTCCAATTAGTTTTTACATTATTCAATTCATCAAACATTTGTTATCTAAACAATTGAAATAATTTATATTTTTAAAACAAATCATCTTACAAAATTCAATTGCCATTTTTTTATCTTATCTTCCTATCAAGTAAAGTATTAATGTCAATGTGATTATTGTTGTTAATAAATAATCAGCTCTACTTACTCTTTTGTTAAATGTTATTATATTTGTATTAACTTTGTTAAATCCTCTGGAAATCAATCCTTTTTTGAAATGGGATGATCTAATGATGGTATTTGCATAAATACTTACTAATAAATATTCGCTATTTTTGATCAAACTTTTGCTTTTCAAATTTAATTTTTGAATTTGTCTAATTTTCATCATATCTTCATATACAAAAATCATCTGCCGAAGTGTAACTCCTATACTCCATGCCAAATTNGGATTTACTCTCATTCTAATCAANGCATCTGTGACTTCATCAGGATTTAATGTCCTTGATAAAATTGAAGAAAGTAAAATTACTGATAAAAATTTTATAAATAACCCTATAATATCAAAATTTTGATAAAACGTAGAAATTAAATATCCTGTAATAAATAAAAGTAATATTTGAAATTTGATCCCCTTGATAAAATCAAAAATACCACTTAAACCATTTATCATAATATTTAATATTATACTCAAACTTAATATCGATAAAAGTATATTTAAATTTGTTTCAATTATAATAATCATGATACATGCCATAAAAAAGTAAAATTTCACGATTACATCTATATCTGATAATAAATTATTATCTTTTTGTAGATCAATTATCAATTTTTTTCCTCCAGATTAATAATATTTTCTGCAATTTTTTGTATTTTGTTTTTTAATATATTACGATTAATGGTAATAAATATCAAACGATAGTCCGCATGGGCCATCAATAAATTAATTGCATAATTCAATAATTTTTCATCTAAATTTTGAAAGGGTTCGTCTAATAGACATACATAATTTGATTTTAATATTAGTTCAATTCCTAATAATTTTTGTTGCCCTTCGGATAACTGAAAAGGTGATTTATGTATTAATTGTGTAAAATATTCCGGAATATCATCCTCATTAAACTCATTTTTTATTGTGTCCTTTGAAAATACATATGACGGATTTTGGTGTAAGAAACCAATTTTTTTTGATTTTATCCTTATTTTTCCATCTATTTCCTTTGTAACACCGGCAAGAGTTTCTAGTAAACATGTTTTACCTGATCCGTTTGTCCCTTCTATTACATATATTCCTTTTTCCTTAATGGGTTTATTGATAAACTTCTTCCAATAATTTTTATATCCAAAATGCCCACTTATACNATTCAATGAGATGTCATGAGCTATTTTGATAATGTTACTATTATAATGATTATATTTCGGAATTTCATGATTTAACATTATCTCTATATTTGCATAGTCATCAAAATCATTTGAATGTGTACAAATTAAAAATCCATAACCATCTTTTGATAATTCTATAATCCAATTTTTCATCAACTTCGCATTTTCATCGTCTAAATAGCTTAATGGTTCATCCATTAATACTAATTTTTTATNTATCCCCATATTTGCAATAGTAATTATTTTTTTCATTTGACCTGTAGATAACTTTCTTGGATCTCTTTCATATANCACTTCTAAATTGAATTTATTTTTGATTTTCTCACCTATTTCTTTCCTTTCCCTTCTACTCATTCCATCAAATGCATATTTCAATAATAGCTCTTCTCTCACACTAAATGCTAGTATTTGAAGTTCGCTTTTTTGAAAAATTGCAGATACTTCAGATTTTTTATTAAGAATTAGATTTTCGATGGAGATAAATGGTATCTGTGGGAGTCCATTTAATTCTCTAAAGATAACTTCCATTAATGTTGATTTNCCCGCTCCACTATTGCCCTTTACTATGCAGATATCGCCCTTTTTTATTATCAAATCATCAATATTAATCTCAATAAAGTTATTATTAAATTTGAAATTTATTTTCTCAATTTCAATTAAATTCATTTTATCATTCAATTCCAAATCTTTTTCTCAAACCATTGAAAATTAAAGGCAAAACTATCGTCAAATCAGATATTACACTTATGTGTTCAGCATCTGGCTCCAATTTTCCCCATGATATTGCTTCATTTAATGGTGCCCCACTTAGTCCTCCTGTTTCTACTCTGTCCAAAGTTATTTGTACTGCATATTTATAATTCTTACTTGCCATTAATGCTGATTGTAATGTGTAATTTTTTGGTACTCCTCCACCCAAAAGGAGAGCACAATTGTTATTTGTTTCGTGATAAATATCTTGAATTTTACCTAAATCAGTTATAGTGTCAATAGTCAAATCATTAAATTGTGAAAACAACCAAAGTTGTAAGCCTAAAACAGAGTCACTTATTGCAGGAATAAATATTGGTATATTATATTCATACGCTGTTCTCACGATCGAATCCTCATCTTCTAATTTTTCTCCTATGATCTTCATCAACTCAGATGGAGATATTTTAATTTGTTTTCCAGTATTTTTATCATCATTAGTTAATTGCTCTAATATTTCTTTAATAAATATTTCAAATAATTCAAATGATCCTTTTTTTACAAAAGAATCATACACTCTGTCTATGCCTTTTTCTAAAAGATCTACATCGCTTTCATAATTTACTGAATGAATATGCCCCCCACCTATCGCTTCAATTATATCATGGGTAATATTTGCACCCGTAGTCGTTAAACAAGTTATAAATCCGTCTCTCATCGCTTGGCATATTACTTTGCGCATCCCTCCAGGTATCATCGCACCAGCCATCCCTACAAAAATTCCTGCTTTCTCTCTTTTTGCTTTTTCCAAAATGTCAACTGCTTTTGCAAGATGACCCCCCTCAAATACATTTGAATTCCTCAACTCCTTCAAATAATCATCAATATTTTGAACATTCTTAATTTCAACTTGATTGACTTTATGTTTATGATAATGTTCTTTCATTTAATCCAAATATACATTAATAAGAATACAATTTAGCTCTTTTCATTTAATTTTATTTGTTTATTGATTTTTTCTTGCTCCATTTTTTTTATATTTTCATCCGCCTGTGCCTTATATGCTTGCATTATATTTTTTGGAGGTGTCTCCGCTTCAAAATCATTTAATGCATCTTTTATCATATTCCATGTATTGTTCTCATCAATAACTTTCANGATTTCATTTTCTACTAAATACATATCCTCAAAAAAATATGATTTTTCGGTATCTGATGCTAACTCTATTGACTCAATCGAGTTTTTCAAAACCTCCATCACAATATTTAATTTATCTTTATCTTTTACAATATACTTCCAAAATTCAGGTAAAACACCTACTCCCTTGTTAAATCGGAAACCATCAAGAATATTTGTAAAATCAAATATTTCTTTTAATAGCTCTTTCTCATTTTTATCAAAGCAATCCATAAGTAATTCATAAGATCCCTCCAAGTTANTTTTATTTTCAAGTAAGACATACTCCACTATATTGAATAATAATATTTTTGACATTTGGCCATCTTTACCATCATACTCCCTTAAACCCTTCTCAAAATATTTGATGTAAATATCTCCATTTCTATTTAGTATATATCCATATTTAATTGCATGATTTATCCTTCCTTCCAACTTAATACCTCTATAAATGCTCAATTGTACTACAGGTAAAAGAATTAGACTAGGTAAGAAAAATANAATAACAAACAATACAATAAACTGTGTAAGTTGTTGGGTTACTAAACTGAATATAATAATTAACAGTGAGGGTAACGCTAATCTACTTGTTTTATTTAATAATGATTGTAACTTCCCAAATCTCTGGCATGGAATACATAAATTGCCCCCACTATTAATTTCATCATGTCCAAACAATCCGCAGATTCTACATTTAAAATTAATTATTTTATTTCCATCAAAATGGCTTATTTCTGGTAATTGATTGAATTTTGCATTATCAGTATCATTATAATTGTCTATCATAATCAATATTACCTATTAGTTTTGATTTTGTCTTGCACTTTGAAGGATTACCCCCAATAACGGCATAATTCCTTGAAATAATGCCATTGTCGCAAATGTAATCAATCCTATAAAAAAAGGTATGATCAAATAAATGTTTGTAGCAGGATTGTCATTATTAATTAAAACATCCTCTCTTGTAGTTTCCCAATTCTGTAACCATAAACCGAAAAATGTGAATGTTAAAACNCCAAATATCACTTTTATAAGATTTACAAGGAACTCTATGTTATTCCTATTATTATCACTCATAAATCACAAAAAAGCTAAATAAACAAAAACCTTATTGATGTTTCAACGAAAATATATCAGATACAATTTTATTTGTTAAAATTTGCTAGAAATGTCATGACATATTTAATTGAACATATTAAAGCCCGAGAAGTACTAGANTCTCGTGGCAATCCAACTGTCGAAGTTGAACTATCATCAAACAATGTTATTGATCGTTTTATAGTTCCATCAGGAGCATCTACGGGACAATATGAAGCTGTAGAATTAAGAGACTCTGATTATCGTTATATGGGTAAAGGGGTACAAAAAGCGATTAATAATGTAAATAATGTTTTAGCTCCAAAACTCATAGGACATGAAATTACAGACCACAATAATATTGATCAAATTATGATCGATATTGATAATACTGAAAATAAGGCTAATTTAGGTGCAAATGCTATTTTAGGTGTCTCTATTTCTGCTGTAAAAGTCGCTGCTCGTTTACNGAACCAATATTTGTTTCAATATTTAGGTAATAATTTAAGGTTGCCTTGTCCGATGCTAAATGTAATTAATGGTGGTGAGCATGCAGGAGGGGATTTGGCAATACAAGAATTCATGCTTATGCCTACCGGATTTGATAGTTTCAAAGAAGCATTAAGAGCAGGAACTGAGGTTTACCATAATCTAAAAAAGTATTTAATAAAAAAATATGGGCCTCAATCGATTAATGTGGGTGACGAAGGTGGCTTTGCTCCACCAATCAAAAAAAGTGAAGATGCTATTGATGCTCTGATTTCATCCATTAATGATGCAGGTTATTCTCCGATCGATCATTTTCACATAGGGATCGATGCTGCTGCCTCTGAATTCTATAATAATGGTTTTTACTCTATAGATGGTTTAAAATTAAAATCAAATGAAATGGTAACATATTATCAGGAATTGNTTGAAAAATATCCTATTTTATTATCATTGGAAGATCCATTTGACGAAAATGACTTTGAGTCTTTTTCAAATCTGATCTCATCCCATTCAAGTAAAAATATAGTAGGAGATGATTTAACAGTAACTAATATCAATCGAATAAATTCCGCAATTCAAAAAAATAGTATGAACTATCTCTTGTTAAAAGTAAATCAAATCGGAACCTTCACTGAAGCNAAAAAGGCTTTTGATCTAACAAAATCGCAAAATTGGGGTGTTATTATATCNCATAGGTCTGGAGAAACAGAGGATACTTTCATTTCAGACTTAGCGGTTGGTTGGGGTGCCGAATGTATTAAAACAGGTGCACCTGCAAGATCTGAGCGAGTTGCTAAATATAATCAATTACTTCGTATAGAAGAAATANTAGGTGATGGCGCAGAATATTCTNACTACAATATCGTTTCACGTAATTAAATATTTATGCCAATTTACGTTAGTCTATCGAATATCATTTAATAAATTAATCCATATTTGAAATATGGTCAGTAATGATAAATTAAAGCCTATGACCTTTAAAGTCCCCAAATTCATGCAATTAAAAATGCAAGAATTAGTTGCCAATGGACATTATGAAAGTCGTGCTGAATTAATTCGTGAAGCAATTCAAAAAATGATCAATTGGGAAATGCGGATCGACTCGATTACTGATACATGATCATTCATATTTTATTCTTTTAATTAAATAATCTAAACTAAGAATGGTTAAATAATATTAATTTGATCGCTTTTTATGGTCATTTATCATATTCAAAATTGGGAGGACTCTTACAATCAAACTCTCAAATTATATGAAGATATCAAAAAATCCAATTTCCATCCCGATGCTATAATTGGAGTAGCCAGAGGAGGTTGGGTTCCTGCAAGATTATTATCTGATTTTTTTTCAATAAAAGAAACTGCAAACATTAAAGTTGAGGCATATCATTCAATTGGTAAATCTTCTTCAACACCAATAATTACTCAAAATATCAACGCAAAATTGAGCGGAAAAAATGTCTTAATCGTTGATGATATTGCAGACTCTGGTAAGTCTCTTTCTTTAGTCATAGCAGAGTTAGAAAAAATGAATGTAAATGATGTAAAAGTTGCTACACTTTTTTATAAAAATCAATCAATAATAAAACCCGATTTTTTCATTTATGAAACTTCAAAATGGGTAGTTTTTCCTTGGGAATATTATGAAACAATTGAAGAACTAACACATTCATGGGTAAACAATCTAACAAATTCAGAAATCTCCTATAAATTAAAAGAAATTGGGTTTCCTGCAAGTATAGTTAATTCATATTTTATTAGCCAATCGGATTAAATTCCACAATATCTAACACCATCTGAAATTCTTCAGTTTTCAGATTAATTTTTCTTTCAGAATGGAGTATATACAATTTGGTAGCAAGATTTTTTGCTAAGACTATTTCCTTTTCAGAATAATTTTTGTCTGAAGCCATTATCTTTCCTAAACTTCTTAGTGTAGATATCAATTCAANAGTGTTTATTTTTGAAATGAATTAACAGCCCCAATCTACGAATATATTACTGATATAATTTGATTTTGCTTTAATAACTTTTAATTCTCAATTAGTAACAAAAATTCTATAAATTCAATAGTTTCAAAATTTTATCTATTACCTGCCCAAAATATTTTGCGAATTCACTTTCTTCATCTAAAACTGCAGGTTTTCCTATATCGCTATTAGTTACTGTANTGGAGATTAATGGTATTTTCCCTAAAAATACCAAGCCTAATTCTTCTGCAATCGATTTTCCACCTCCATCACCAAACATTTCGATAGTTTTATTACAATGAGGGCATGGAAANTCAGCCATGTTTTCAACTATTCCTAATATTGGCATTCCCACTTTAGAGGCAAATCCAATTGATTTAATTACATCATGGACCGCTACTAACTGTGGAGTTGTTACTATAATAGTGCCAGAGATGTCATCAAATAATTGAGATATAGTTAATGGCTCATCTGATGTACCAGGAGGTAAATCAATTATTAATAGGTCAAGCGGTTCCCATTTTACATCCGCCAAAAATTGCTTTATCGCTGCCATTTTAAGAGGTCCTCTCCAAATAACTGGAGTTTCAGCGTTTAAAAGNAAATCCATTGATATTATGTCNACACCATGACTATTTGTAGGTAAAATTTTTCTACCATCAATTTTTGCATCTTCTCCTGAGATTCCTGCCATAATTGGGATTGATGGTCCCGTAATGTCAGCGTCAAGTATCCCTACTGATAATCCTTTTTGAGCCATCGCCACTGCTAAATTCCAGGATACTGTAGATTTTCCAACACCTCCCTTACCAGATTGAATAACTATTGTATGTTTAATTTTGTTGATTGTAGTTCTCAAATTCATCTCTTGTTGAACTCTCTGAGCTTGCATTGGGTCTATGGCCATCTCTTCCATATCATAATNAAAAATTATACTTACTTATTAATTTCCTTTGTTCTCATTATCAAAAATCAACATATGGCGACTCTTTTGAATATTGGTCCTCACTTTCAAAAACTAATATTTCCATATTTTCCTCGCTTGTATTTTCTAATTCATGAAATTGGTTAGGCAAAACAATTGCAGTAATCCCAGGGTATACATCCGTGATAGCATCATCTATCTTTATTTTGCCTTTACCAGAATAAAAATATAAACACTGAGTAAAATCGTGATCATGGCTGATAAATAACTCATTAGGTTTTAATACAAATAATCGTAATCTATTTTTTTTGAATAAATCTTTNCCAATTATAGTTTTAGTTTTACCATGCTCATTCTCATCCCATTCGATATCATTGACATCAAAAATCTGGTCTATCATAGATATACAGCCAATCCAATCATATATTAGTAGATATCTAATAACAACAAATTATGCACTTTAATATTTGGTTCACTTGTTAATTATCTAGAGTTATTATTAATTTATTTGATATATATCTAGAATAAAATAGATAAGTTTATATCTAGTATACTAGAAGTTNATCTAGATANTATGAGTCATGCAAAANTTTTATCTAACTTAGACNTCNATGATGATCAATCAATAAATTTTAATTTATCATACTCTGTTCTAGCAGGCGACTCCAGGGAACGTATCAGTGAAATCAGTGATAATTCTGTTGATTTAATCATAACTTCGCCACCTTATGGGGCCATAAAAAACTATTCCAAAAATAGTAAACAAATAGGTTGGGCCCAATCCTACTCTGATTACCATGAATCATTATTAGCTGTTTTTAGAGAATGTGTTAGAATTCTTAAACCAGGATGTCGGATGGTTATTAATATTGGAGATGAATTTGTTTCGACCACAAAAAACAAACCATATCATGTAATTCCTCATGGTTCACAAATCATCTCCAATTTAATAAATGAATTTCCCGATACCATAATGTATAATGGAACAATACATTGGGATAAAGTAACTACTTCAAATACTTCTGGAGGTGGTAAAATAATGGGTTCAGTTTATCATCCTCGAAATGGTCATTTTTTTGTAAATTATGAACATATTATTGTCTTTAAAAAATTTGGTAAATCAAAGTCACCATCAAAGATAATTAAAGAATTATCTAAATTCAGTTTAGAGGATCGAAGAATATGGTTTTCTGATACTTGGAACATAAAACCTGAACGACAAAATGAACATATTGCTATGTTTCCCATTGAATTACCCGAGAGATTAATAAAAATGTACTCATTTGTAGGTGATATTGTATTTGACCCATTCCTAGGATCAGGAACTACTATGGCCGCAGCCGCAAAAAATCAAAGATCTGGTTTAGGAATTGAATTAGGCTTCACATCTAATTCTTCATGGAAATCTATAATTAAAGATAAAGTTAACAAATTTAATTCAGACGAAGCATCAATAAAATTTCAATAACATAGTTTTTATTCGTTTAAAGTCNAAATAATTNAACAATAAACCTACTCCNAAACATAAAATAAAAGTAATTATTATNGTTAAATCATGATTAATATCATTGTATACCGTCTTTGCGGATTGTATTATAAATTGTGATCCCCCNACTTTTTTATTAAACCCTATTGTAGCACTTCCAGGATTTTGATTATCCCAAAANGCGACCATAAATTGATATGTCTCACCTGGTGNTATAATTGCATCATATCCATTATTATCATTAGTGATATATGGTCTTGAAATTTCAAATATTAACTNATTATCTTTTGTTCCAACCATACCTTTAGCATTATTNATACCCCCATTTCTTTCATCCTGAAAAACTTGGAATGAATGCATGTACATATCTTCAGCATTATTTTCTAAATAATTAACAATAATAGTATCGTCGGGTGAAGATTGAGTCCCCATAATTGAGTTATCTTTATTATTATCAAATTCTATCCCAAAAAAATCATGTTCAATTGTTGTATCCAATGCAATTTCCTGATCCTCACTTGATTGATCTATAATCGCTAAAAAATAAACCTCATTCACACCATATAATATTGAAAAATTTACTAAATCACCAGTATTCAATTCTATTATAAAATTCTCTGAATTTTNCCATTCTCCTAAATCAATTCGACCATCAATTACTGGTGAACTAATAGTGCCACTTGGTAATAAAAATAGAACAAAAATTGAAATCACTATTTTATAATGTTTAATAAATATCTACCTCTCATGTTTACAATTTATTATTATAATATATCTTATTTGGTCTTCCCCGTAATAATATGAATTTTGATGGATTTTCAGTATGGATATCTCTTACATATGTTCTGGCAGTTGCTTGAGGTATTTTCAATATAACCGCAATTTCATTTGTAGTAAATTCTTGCATAGGATTATCGACTAAAAATATACTCACTTTATCTTTAATTTTCTTTACTTCATTTACATTTTTCAAATTNAATTTATTTNTTCTTTGTTCATCNAATATTTTACTTTTAATAATTTTATTNGCAGCATCCATCACTAATTTTTTTCTTTCTATCTCTGGCATTACTCTAAATTTCTGAGATTTAGAAAGTTCTAACCATATCTCTACCGCTTCTANTGTAAATTGTGTCATAGACATGCCAAANTTCATAGCTGCTTCTTTAACNTCAATAAGAAACTCATCATCCCATCTTTGTGAAATAGCAGTTTTTACCAAATTCATCATTCCTNTATAATTATTAAAATNAATTCAATATCAAATTTAATAAATGATTTTGTTGNCTAACTTAAGTTATCNTCCTTTATTCATAAGATTAACATCTAATCTCATTCTATTGCCTTCTAAAATATAATTTATATAATTGATAGAAAATGTGANATTATAAAATGAGTCAACCAATAACAAAAACTTTAGCCTTATCTGAAAATTCATTTGATGAATTCATTGCACANTCTCCTATAGCCTTAATTGAATTNTGGGCAGAATGGTGTGGTCCATGTAAAATGGTNGCACCACTATTAGAAGAATTAGCNGAGTCTTACTCCGGTAAAGTATGGATTGGAAAAGTCGACACCGATCATGAACAAAAGTTAGCAATGAAATATGGTGCGCAATCTATTCCTACTTTTTGGGCCTTTAAAGAAGGAGTGCCTGTTGGACGTTTTGTAGGTGCTCAATCAAAAATGGCCTTTGAAGATATATTTAAACAATTATTTAACTTAGACATGGATACTGTCNGAGAACAAATGAAGAAATAATTTCTTTATCTAATTAAGCGCAAAATCAAATATCTCTAGCCAAAATTTTTCTGCAATCTCAATCATTGGAAAATGTCCAGTATCTAATTCAATGTATTTAGCATTAATTAAATCATTCCTAAGTTTTTGTGATGCACTTTTTGGCCAAACATCATTTTTGGAAAANATGATTAACGACTCACCATTAAATGATCGTAATTTAGCTCTATAATCTAAGTTNGATAATATATTATTTGATATATGTACATAGTCCTTAGATGCAATTTTTTCGGATAAATCCATTAATTTAGTTGCTTCCTCAAATGATCTTGGATGGAAATAAGTTGATAATGCCTGTGTGAATCTAGCCCGAATTGATTTATCATCTGTTTTCCCTCTATATTCATCTAACGCTTGAATTGTCACTTTTGAATAAAATTGTCTAATGTTCCATGCTAATTCTTCTCTATATTTTGAATCAGGTGAACTATTGACTAAAATTAATTTGCTTACGTTTTGGTGGTATCTAGTCGCATAATCAATCGCAACCATACCTCCAAATCCATGTCCAAGTAAATAGATATTTGNTATGTTTAAATTATCTTGAATTTTTTTTATCTCTGCAGAAATATCTTGCATATTGTATTTTTCATCGTCTTTGAAAGTAATTGAATTTCCATGATTTGGTAAATCAATCAAAATGATATTCATCATTAATTTTATATTTTTTAAATTATGTAGAAAATAATTTTTATCTAAAGGAGTTGTATGTATACATAATAACGTATTTGCATCAGAATTTTCAGACTTTAATTCTACATAATCAAGCATACATATAACATAATCACTTATAATAATTAAATTAAATCATTAAGATCAAAAATAATTTTTACAAGAGTAATACTTGAGTCTTTCTCAGATATTCCTTTATATTAAATTGGTATAAAATAATAAGTAATTATGACTATTTCCATGAATGATTATTCAATTGAGGCTTTCATGGATTATTTAACAATTGAAAAAGGTTGTTCACCAAATACAATTAAGGGATATTCTCATGATCTCTATGGCTTAATTGAATTCTTAAACAGAAATTCAGATTATGCTACTCCTATAAATTGGTCATCTATAACACTAATTCAATTAAGAGGTTATTTGGCAAATTTGTATAACGATCGTAAAAATAAAAATTCCTCTATTCATAGAAGAGTCTGTTCTATAAAGGCATTCTTCAAATTTTTAATTTCGAATAAAATGATAATTGCAGATCCATCTGAAGAGTTACAATATCCTAAACGACCTCAATCCTTACCAAAATTTGTACCTAAAGACTCAATACAGATTTTAATTAATAATGCCAATAATCCCTTGCATAAAGTCATCATTGAGGTATTATATTCTACCGGAGTGCGTTGTAATGAATTGAGAAATATGAACATTGATGACGTGAATTTTAATGATAGTAGCATTCGAATTAATTCTGGTAAAGGTGGTAAAGATAGAATTGTACTTTTATCCAAAAGAGCTGCTCCTCGTCTAAAGGAGTATGTTGATGGGTATCGCCAAAAAATGATCAAAAAAGCAGAACAAAGGAAAAAACTTCCTCTGGACTCTTATGATGCATTATTCATATCTAACAGAGGATTACGAATCTCCAACCGTACAATTCAAGATTTTATTTCAAAAATATCTGAAAATAGTGGTCTTAAAAATACCACNCCGCATGTCTTAAGACANTCATTTGCATCTCATTTAGTCATGGATAAAACTAATATTCGAGTTGTTCAGCAATTATTAGGTCATGCATCTTTAGAAACTACCCAGATATATGCAAATGTGTCAACCGATTATATCAAATCAGAATTTCAAGATAAGTTAAATTTCTAATAATTTTTATTTATTTTATAAAATTATTTTTTATAGTTTTATATATATTTTTACAATTAAGAATTAATGAATGAATTTGGTAGTCATATCGAACTTTTTACTTACAAAGATAATTATACTCGTGAAATACACTATTGGTCTCCTAATAATGATATAAATGCAATTTTCATCGGTTTTCATGGAGGTTTAGCACACCCATGTGATTTTGCAGAATTTGGTAATTTTTTCAAACAAAAGGGTTACTTAACAATAGCTCCCATTTTACGTGGTCATAATCAAAAAAGGGCACATATAGATGANTTCCAATATTTCATAGATGATGCAATTGAATTAATTGATAAAATAAAGACGGATTATCCAAGAGTAAAAATTTATTTAGTCGGCCATTCTGTTGGTGCATTAATAAATTTGTATCTATTAACTCAATATAAACATATAAATGATCTGAGTGGAATTATTTACTCCTCACCTTTTTTAGCAAATGCAACCAAAGTACCCAAAATTGTTGTTTCTCTATCGAAAATATTAGCATCTTTATTTCCGAAAGCAAAAACTCCTGTTGAGGATATAAGACCTAATATCACACAAGACAAAATATTGGCTGAGAAAATTTATAATTGGACTGAGATTGGCGTAAGATCTTTAGAGATTAGCATGAGAACTGCACGCNCATTCCTNGATGCCCAGAATTATTTACTCAATAATCCTCCACAAATTCAAGGCCCAAAAATGTTAGCTATTATCGCAAATAAAGATAAAATTTGTGATCCAATAACTTCTATAGATTATTTCAATTCCCTAAAGAATACTCAAGTTAAAATTTATGATGAAAATTATCATGATAATTTCAATGAAACTAATAGATCTGATGTGTTTCAAATGATACTTGATTGGATATGACTCATTATTAATAATGATCTGCTAAGATTTTATTTTTAACATCATCTGATAATTTTTGTGCTCCCCTTTTAACAGGATTGCCGACTTCTTGTAGTGCATAATCCATTTGATCATAAGTTGGTCTATCTTCTTTATAGATTATTCCTAATGGAACTTTATCATCCCATTCTAACGCTTTTTCCATTGCCTTTGCAAGATCGTTAGATTGATAATCTGTTTCTTCAAGTTTATAGACTCTTTCTCTCCAATAATCATAAGTATTAATTTTATTAAATGTAACACAAGGACTCAAGTCATCTATAAATGCAAAACCTTTGTGTTCAATAGCTTGTCTTAATATGTCTGCAAATTGTTCTTTTTCACCAGAAAATGTTCTTGCAACAAAAGTCGCACCTGCAGCCAATGCCATAGATATCGGGTTCAATGGTTGTTCAATATTNCCAAATGGAGTTGAGGTTGTTTTTCTATCTAATCCCGAAGTTGGGGATACTTGATTAACCGTCAAGCCATAAACTTGGTTGTCCATGACTATGTAAGTTAAGTCTACATTTCTTCTTGCTGCATGAACAAAACCTCCAATACCAATCGCTAAACCATCACCATCTCCTCCTGCTACTATCACATTAAGATCAGGGTTTGCCAATTTGATCCCTTGAGCAACGGGGTTTGCTCTACCATGCAGTGTATGAATACCATATGATCCGATAAAATGTGGGAAATTAGACGAACATCCAATTCCNGAAACAACTACTGTTTGTTCAGGATCTAATTGTAATTCTACAACCGCATCTTTTGTTGCAGTCAAAACCCCAAAATCTCCACATCCAGGACACCATGTTGGTCTCTGATCTGCCCAGTCTTTTTTATTAAACTCTAATTTAATTGGTTCATTATCTGTTGACATTATTTATAACCTCTCCTTTACAGCAAGAACGACTTCACGAGGTAGTATATACTCTCCGTCATATCTTCTATAATGTTCTTTAATTTCAAATCCAGACTCTGCTCTTATATGTCGTTGCATCTGTCCAGTATAATTTCCTTCAATCATTATNATTTTTACTCCTTTATCTTCAAATTCCGATAATATTTNTTTAACTTCNTCTCCATGAAATGGTAAAATATATTTTATGTGTAGCTGAGATGTTTTCACTCCATCTTGATCCAATCTACTTCTTGCTTCTTTGACAGTATCTAAAGTAGACCCCCATGTAACTAATAAAACATCAGCTTCATCCGCAGTATACCCATCCACAGTTGGTGCAGGTAGATTTTCTAATAGAACATCCATCTTTTTCATTCTTTTTTCCATTTGCTTTTCTCTCATCGCTATAGCATCTGGATANCCCGCTCGCCAATCCGATATTAATTTACCAGTTTCATCATGTTCATCTGAACCGGCATCATGTCTTCCACCTTTAGCACCNGGAATTGTTCTGGGTGAGATTCCATCCTCTGTCAACTCATATCTAAGAAAACCATCNGGTACTTTATCTGGATAAAATTTACCTCTCTCTATCGGTACTTTGTCGAAGTCATACAAAGGTACAGTTTCAAAATGTTCTCCTAAATACAAATCCGATGAAAGTAAAACAGGCATTTGATACTCCTCTGCAATATTTAACGCTTCTTGCCCTAAATAAAACCCTTCCTCAATTGATGATTGTGCTATAATTGCTCTTGGAAAATCACCTTGAGAAGCTCCATATAATTGGTTCAAATCACCTTGTTCAGTTTTAGTTGGCAACCCAGTTGATGGCCCTCCCCTCGCAACTTCAATCATGACGACGGGTGCTTCTATCATCGATGCAAATCCAACTACTTCAGTCATCAATGCAAATCCACCTCCAGATGTAGCGCAAGCAGATCTAGCTCCTGCATATCCAGCTCCTACTGCGAAGTTGGCAACATTAATTTCATCTTCCATTTGTTTTACAACACATCCATGAAGTGGTCCATATTTTGAAAGGAATATTCCCACAGGGGATGCGGGTGTCATTGGATACCANGCATAAGATTGTAATCCACCATTCAACATTCCAAATGCTAATGACTCATTTCCTCCAATAACTAAATTTTCCATATTTTTAGAATAACTCATATTATGATCGATAGATGTCTCATTTTCTAAAATCCATTCGTAACCTGCTTTAGCTGCGTTTACATTAATATTTACAACCTTTTCTCCTTTTCTACCAAAGGTATTCTTAAGCATCTCAATTAANATTTCTAAATCCAATCCNTATAATGCGATNGCTGCTCCTACAAAAACTGTATTTCTTAAAACTTTAAGTGAAGGATCAATTTCTCTTGCTATCGCCATAGCTGGTATATTTATTAAATNTGCACCCTTTTCTGTGGCTAATTTGGTAGCATCNTCTTGTATTCTACTTCCTTGTGCATCATACAACACNATAGATCCTTTTTTTAACATATGCGAATCTACAATGAAACTATCTTTTCTCAATGCAATNAATAATTCTAAATAATCCGCTGGTGCTCTAACCTCTTCATTGGCTGCTCTNACGGAATATGATACATGACCTCCTCTAATCACAGATTGGTATAATCTGCTTCCGTGCACATGTAAATTACTCCTCGAACATACCTTAGCAAGTGTATCTCCAGAACTAAAAATACCATCTCCATTTTGCCCGGAAATACGTATTGANACTTCATTAACTTTCATAACTATCAACTCAACTTGATTATCTTGCATTTCNTTATTTTATTTATAATATTATAATAAAATAATTTANNNGCAAGTCAAAAAACAAAGTTGTTTAATCTNACTCAAACTGTACCAATAAAAAGCCCTCTGATAGATTAATGAATTTATTTAATTCAAAATATTCACATATTCATATGTTTTTTACNATATTTCTGTTTAAATGCTCATTCCATGTGTATATTCCATATTTCCCCATCCATTTCCCATTTCATTTTTTAATTCACTCATTTCAATTTTATTCAAAACCCCGCTAAATGAATTAACTTTTATCATATACTCGTTGTAACACCATTTAGATTTAATTATATTTTTTAAATANCCTCTTTCTAAGTGAAATTGAGCATGTCCATTAGAAATGATATTAACCTCCAACCACTCATTTTCATTATTAGATAATTTCAATTCCAGGTTTGGTAGCTCCTCGTGTAGATTTTTATTCGAATAACTTAACCTAATATCTATTTCATTAAATCTTATTTCTCTTCTATATTTCCCCTCAATTATGAAGTATGAAGTTGGATTTATTTTTACTCTTCTATTTTCATTTTTTATTGAATAAAATTTATCTTTTCTCCTAAAATTTTGAAATCCAAAAAAAGGAATGAATGAGGATAATACATTCCCATTTTCA
>PBWW01000025.1 GCA_002728275.1 Candidatus Heimdallarchaeota archaeon | reverse complement strand
TCACCATTTCCTCTGCTATTTCATTATCTAGCATTTCCATATCAAAATCTAATCTAGCTTTATCCTCATAGATATTGCCCCCCGTAACTTTAGCTTTAAACTCATCCCAAACAACAGCAGACAATATGTGTAATACCGTATGATGCTTCATCAACTTATATCGATACACCCAATCAATTTTTTGAATACACGTATCTCCTACACTCAAACTTTCAAATTCATTAATTTTTAAATAAACCCCATCTGAAAATTTTTTGATTTCCAATACTTCATAAATTTCATCTTGAATTATCAATACTCCCTTATCTTCTGGTTGCCCACCGCCCCTCGGATAAAAAATAGTGTTTTTCAATTTAACCCCAAATTCATTAATATTTTCAATAACAGTTTCTAACTCACTAACATATGAATTCTCTAAATATAATTCATGCCTCATCATATTATTATTTCCATTTTATACTTATTATAAATTTTCAAAAATAAAAAAAAATAGCGCTGCCGGCAGGATTTATTCACCAATATTCCGCAAAATATTGATTTCGAACCTGCGACCGTCCGGTTAACAGCCGGACGCTATACCGGGCTAAGCCACGGCAGCACATGCGTCAGCGCTAGTGGACTAATCAAGTCCAACCCTACTACAATTAATCCATTAAAATAAATTGTGATAGTAATAATGAAATCATATTAATTTTTTATTCTGTCTCATCCATTCCTTTCTCTTCACTCTCTAAATTTTCTTTAGCTTCTTGATTTTCTTCTTCTTTTTCCCTTTCCTCACTCTCACCAATATTTTCAATTTCTTTATCTTTAATATCTGGTAACTCGCCACTGATCTCCATTTCTAAAGCAGCAAGTTGTTCATCTATACCTTCAGTAAACTCCATACTCATATTAGTTTCAATTGCGGTTGTATCAGCTAAAGTTTCATTCATTATATCTACGCGATCTCTATTTTCTTCCATCTCTATCATGGTTTTCTCAAGGTCCTCAGTTTCCACCTCACTTATCATTTCACTGACAACTTGATTTCCTATCTTCATGGCTGAAACCAACTCTTTTGCATCTGTAGCATCAGATATATTATCAATTAAGGTTTGCAAATTTAATCTACTATTTGATAATTGATTATATTTTTGTAAATATACATTACTTCTGACTAAAGCCTCTCTTGCACCAATTTTATTACCTATTTTCAACATATTTTTCGCTAAATCTTTCTGTTCTCCAACTTGTCTTTGTAATTTATTTCCCTTTATTTCCATATTATTCAACTGTTTTTTCAAAGTCGCAATTGCTTCTAATTCCTTTGAATCACCAACATCATCTTTTTTTCTGTCTCTTCCAAATAACCAATCTAAAAATCCCATTTACTCATCCTCCTGATTTTTTAACTCTTCGATTTCTTTTTCTAATTCCCCTATAGATGAGGATGGAGTAGGCAAATCAGAAGACACAGACACCCCTACATCTACACCATATTCTTCCAATAAACTATCTACTTCACTCTCGTCACTGTCAGTTTCAAATACATCATTCAAAGAATCATCCATAATTTCAGTTTTTATTTCAATACCTTCAAAAATTCCACTCATATTATTTACTACATTTTCAATCTCAGGTAAATTAAGTTGTAAATTTAATTGTGCCAATGTACCAACTACATTTTTCATCTCACCAGCAACACTTTGAATTGCATCGGCTCTTTCAAGCTTAAAGACTAGCCCATCAATTTTATTTATTAAAGATTGATATCCTATTGACCATTTCCTATTTCTTACTAATTCATTAGCGTGAAGTCTAGCCATTTCCATATCTCCCTTTCTTATCGCATCTTTTACACTTCTCTCAGTTTTTCTTTTTTGATTTTCTACCTTCTGTTTTGATCTTGTTAGCTTTCTAGAAACCACCTTTAAATTAATAATTTGATCTTTTTGTGAATTTCCTCCTTTTCTACCACCAATTAACCAGCTAAATAGATCTCTCATAATAAATTTATCTCCTCTATATAAATAACAAATACCCTATTAATAAAAACTTCTCATTAAATATATAATCTAAAATCACGAAACTACAAAAAAAATTAGAATTATTTCTCTTCCATTCAAAAATAGTAATTAGTCGCCAAAATCTACATTCATACAGATATAAAAAAAATCAAAAAGGTCAAAATATATGAGTCAAAATTTATATGCCAAAGCAAGAAAAATTGCACAAGAAGCAGTAAAAGCAGATGACTCAAATAACCATAAAGAAGCATATAGATTATATCTACAATCTGCAGAGATATTATTAGAATTAACAAAATTCACAGAGAACCCCCAACTTTCAAAAATATATGAAAATAGAGCCAAAGAATATATCGGTAGAGCTAAAACATTAAACAAATTAATAAAAACACAAATACCAAACAAATCTTCGAAAAACCCCTCTTCCTCTGAAGAAAATTCAGAATACGATAAAGTATTAGAAACCTCCATAGTATCAGAAACTCCAGATTTAACACTAGATGATGTCGCAGGTTTAGAAGATGTAAAACGATCCTTAAGAGAGGCAATTGTACTTCCGCTTAAACGTCCAGATTTGTTCACAGGTTCTAGACAACCCTGGCGTGGCATTTTACTTCATGGACCACCTGGCTGTGGAAAAACCATGATTGCAAAAGCAACAGCGGGTGATATCAAAGCAACATTTTTCAACATTTCAGCAGCAGTTTTAGTATCAAAATGGTTAGGGGAAAGTGAAAAATTAGTTAAACGACTATATGAATTAGCAAAAGAAAAACAACCATCTATTATCTTCATTGATGAAGTCGACTCACTTACACAATCTAGATCAGAGAATGAAAATGATGCAATGAGGAGAGTAAAAACTCAATTACTTTCTAGTATGGAAGGCATATCTTCCAACAAAGATGATCGAGTAGTTACAATTGGTGCTACAAATGTTCCTTGGGAAATTGACTCTGCCTTTAGAAGAAGATTTCAACGTCGTATTTATGTCCCCCTTCCAGACGAAAAGGCAAGAAAAATAATATTTGAAATTAATTCAAGAGGCATCGAATTAGATAAATCTATAGATTTTAAGAAACTATCAAAAATAACTAATGATTATACCGGTTCAGATATCGCTAATATATGTAGAGAGGCAATAATGGCACCTATCAGAGAACTAGATAGCACAAATATGATAGATGACTCATCAATAAAAGCTAGGGAAGTAACTCATAACGATTATACAAATGCCCTAAAAAATGTCAGTAAATCAGTGTCAAAACAAGAATTAATCAAATTTATAGAATGGGATAAGGAGTTTGGTGCAGGATGAGCATTAATCCACCAACCAAAGATAAAGAAGAAATTATCAATAACCAAGATAATAAAACACCCCCCCAAAATTATGAACAAAATATAACACATAAAATACAACCTCCCCTATCTTCATCAAAAACCAATCAAAACATATCTAAATTGGATTTCAACAAAACCTTACCTGATTGGATTAATAAACCCTGGATGTATATTCATCCTACTCATCAAATTCAACAAAACTCTTGGCTAGAGGAATGGTCAAACGTTATATTGTCTTATATAAAACACAAATCAAATCACTCAGTAGACATCTCAATTTTAAAACAAGAGTTCCCCTTCCAAAATCAAACTATTTCCAAAAATTTGACAATAAATGATCTAACCTCAATATTTGATTATATGGTCTCTAAAAATCAAGCAATATGGATTGGTGATAATAAGAATTCAATTTATATCCGAATAAAATCTAATACACAATATGCTTCAGAAATGCATCTTTACATGATTGACAATGGTTACGCCTTGGATGTACTGACTCTTTATGATATACAAACATTAAACCAAATTTGGTCCAACCTACCAGAAGAAGAATTAAAATCAGTACTTAACATCTTAGTTTCCCAAAATAAGGCAGAATGGATAGGTAAAAAACAAGATACTATAAAATTTTCAATTTAATTTGTTTGTAAACCAGGGAACCAATATTTTATCCCTTCAACTGCAGACACATCTTTCAAAACTAATCCATTTTTTTCCATATCTAATAAAACACTATTTATTTTTTGTAGCCCCCATCCAGTTTTTATCATTAAATTCTCAATAGTCATATATCCTAATTCAGAACCTAAATCAAGAACTAATTTTTGTTCCTCGCTCCAATCAATCTCTTTCACTTCAATTATTTTCATCCCATTCTCTAATTCTAACAAATTATCAATTAATTTCTTTTTTAATAATATTTTAATTCCTTTCAAAATATCTTGATGTTCTAAATTTTTTCCAGGTCTTGATTTATTCAATAATAATACCAATTCAGATAAAGCTAAAATACCCCCTGTTCTAGAAGTATTTTCTACTATTAAATCTAATAATTCATGGGATAATTCATTATAAAAATCGCCCCCAAAAAATCTCTCCTTTATACTCGGTTTATCCCTCCATTCATAAACCCCTATCTCTTTTGGTAAACCCATGTTCTCTCTTATTTTTGAAATTTTTTGATAAAAATCCCTATTTTCCAATATTTCTTTCTTATTTTCTTTTTCAATTTTTTTTAAATCCTCTTTCATTTTTTCAATATTTGTAACCATCATTTCTAATTTATCGACCAATAATTCTGCCTCTTTTCTTTTATAGGCACTATCATTTCTAATTCTTCTCTCTATATTCCCTAATCCCATATATTTACAACTCTTTCAAATTTCTTCTAAAATCAGCCAACCATCTAGATGCATCAAGTGATAATTGATCACACTCTCTTTCATTCATTAAATCTTCTGGATTTTCTTTTAATAATTTTGTTCGCCATTCTTCGGCCTGCACTAAAGACCAATACCCACTACCAAACTTAGGAAATTCTTCTAATATTGGAATTATCTCATCCAGTAATGATATTAAAAATTTCATTACTGCAACAGATTTCATCTTTGTCAAATCCATAATTTCTATTGTGGCAGCCACAAAATCTGCAGTTTTTGTACCAAGTTCTGCATCAGTCTGACTTTTTTCTTTTATTGTCTCATTTGCCGGTAACCCCTCTAACATCTCTAATTTACTCATACCTCTTGGAAATTTCACATCAATCAATTCATTTTTTATGAAATCATTAAAATCAAAACCTAGCCCTTCATATCCATCTCTTACAATATAGATCTCATTCAAACAAGCCCTTAATTGTCTTCTATAATTTGTCTCACTAATATGTCCTTTATCAAAATATTCTGATAATTTATCAATAGTTGCAATTGCAGTATATGCATCTGCCTCTACGCCTAATTTAGTTTTATTGAATTTACCTTCATAGCTCAATTGCATGACCTCCATTAGATTTTTCTTGTCGTGTGATAATGTAAAATTCTCTCATATATTTTTTATATAATTTAAAAAATACAATTTCATCAATAACTGCATCCTCAAATTTTATTTCTATTAATCGTATTAAATTTAATATTGATGCTTCAGAAACAGCCTTCTTATTTTTATATACTTCCTTGGTCAATTCATCATCACCAATCATATTATATGCATTAACCATTTCATCTGAAGTATCACTCACTCTCTGTTCCATCGCTTCAATCCGATTTTGTAAAGTATCATATTCCTTCGCAACTCTTTTCTTATCAACTGGTTTCTTTTCAACAATTAATTGTTTAGAATCTAAAAATAATCTTCTGGCAGCACCTATAACATGTTTTAATCTATAAACAGGTGTCCATTCTTCCAATAACTGCAAAGATAAAACACCATCATCATCTAAATTAGGGTGTTTTATGGGTGTTCTAACCAGAACATGAGGTTTAACAAATGGATAGTAATTCGATGGTAAAATAATTTCTAAAATTATATCTTTTCCATTCGGAGTCCTTCCAACCTTCCCTACAAATGATTTATTCTCAACAAAAAAAGTAGGTTCATTATCAACCAGCCAAGTTAATTCTTCTTCAAAGCTTACTTCACCATTCATCGAAAACCCTCTTTAACCTAAATGTTCTAAGTTATATTCCCACTAGATCAATATAAACAATAACAAACAACTATGTTTAAAATACTAAGGATGGAATATACCAATAGGCTTATTCTTTAAATCTTTCCCAATTTTTGCTAATATACCTGACCCTCTTGTTTTCTTATCACATATTATCACTGATGTCAGTGGATCTAGGCTTAAGATATCATCAACATATCTCGACAAATTATTGTTTTTTATACTATCAATAACATCTCTCTTGAATGTTTTAGTAATAATTAACCTTTCTCTTCCATCTTTTTTCCAATCATAAATCATATCAATATATTCTTTATCTAATTCGACTTCAATTTTCAATTTATCTTTCATATCCAATTTATTCACTTTAACTTGTACTGGCAAACCATCTATTAACCCATATTTCTTAACAAACTCTCTATTCGATATATTTTCATCATCTACAAATGCTCTAATATTATAAAGTGGTAACAATGCATCTCTATTCCCCTTTACACCTCTTAATCCTATATCTATAAAAATTCCAAAACCCAATTTATCCGGGGTAACAACTCTGCCTAAATAAGACTGACCAATTTCAATCTCCTCTAAATTTATATATTTTCCAAAATATTTCGATATTTCTTTCTCTACATAATTCCAATAATCTTGTGTCTCTAACCCCAATTCAACAATATATTTTTCACTATTTTGATAATAACCATTCTTTACAATAATATCAAAACTTTCTGTCAATTCATTTAATTTTTTCCTAATATCTTTAGAAACATAACCGGGGTTATTTGAATAATTTGGAAACCATAATTCTATGATTTTATTCATATATACACACCATTAGTGCAATATTTCATTTAATTGATCTACTTTTTTTTCCAAAACTGAAATAATTTTTGAATTATCAAATGACTCTAATCGACTCTCACAAACCATACAAATAAAATCCAATTCCATCGCATTTTGAAATGTAACTCTCTTACATCCCTCGGTCTCACATGTAAAGAACATATTTCCTTGTTCATATTTCAAACGCACACTAATCTTATCCAAAACATTTTCTTGCTTTTCTTTGACAAGATCTCTAATTTTTTCAGGATGAACTTTCCAAAAGAAAACAAACCAACCAGTTGTTTTATCTCTTTCTCTCCTGAAAGATGCTAAATCTAAATCCGCTAATAAATACAAGGCCTTTCTTACTTGATTCAATTTGATACCTAATTCATCAGATATCACTTCATCAGTTAATTCTCCTTTATGAGTAAGTAATATAATCGCAACTTCTCTCACATCAGGTCCAGCAACATCTTCAACCATACTCAATAATGTTTGTCTTTCTTTATCTGAAATCCCTGTCATTTAGTCTTCCCAATTAAATTAAAATAGCAACCATTAATTGCAATCTTATAATATCGTCTTTTCCTTTAACTGTTAGGTTAAATTACAATTTAACTTCTTAAAAAATCAATTTGAATCATTCAAACTCTCAATAACATATTTAAAATCATCTTCCATTGATCTAATTCGCATATTGAGTTCTCTTAATCCATTTTCATAACCTTCCTTCATATTTTTTATTTGGTTTTCTAAATCATTAACCATATTTTCTAATTCTACAATATTAAAATCTGAAGATTTGTCTGATAAATCATTAGGCAATATCTCTTTCACATCATCAATCGATTTGGCTTTTTTACGAAACATAATATCTGATCTAAATTTATAATAATATCTTATATCAATATCGTTAATTAATTTTAAACTTCTTTGTTTTTTTAGAATAATATATCAATTGAACTTTATCACTATCTTTAATTGCTAGTCAATATTAATGAATATAGATGGACCTTATTCCTCAACCAAAATCAAAATTCCTCAAAGTAAAATGCCGTTTATGCGATAATGAAATGATAATTTTTAACCACGCAAAAAGTAAAGTGGTATGTAATAGCTCTGACTGTTCTCACCTCATTGCAGAACCTGCTGGTGGAAAAGCATTTATTGATGCAGAAATAATAGAAGAATTAAAATAATATTTACTTACTTTTGCTCTTTTTCTTCGCTTTTGCCTTTGGTTTGCTCTTAGCCTTACTTTTTACTTCTTTCTCATCATTATTTTGCAAAATTTTATTTTTATAATCATTTAAATTTTCGCTCAAAACTCCATATAGGTCTTCCTCATCAAAACCTAAATTTTCTACTTTCACACCTTCATCCAATAAAATGCCACGGATAAATTTTTCTATTCTCAAATTTATTAAATCATTAACTAAATACTCAGATCTTTCATACCTTTTTTGAAATACTTCTTTAAGTATTTCATCTTTCTCCTCTTTCCTTTGTTGATCTAAATGATTAAGATATTTATTTGCTTGTTCAAAAAAATCAATACGATTAAGATTACTTAATTTCACATTATCTTTTTCTTTAATCCAAATATCATAAATCTCATTATAAAATGTCATTATTTACACTTCAACTATCGGATTTAACTCTTGGTGCTATTGCAAAACCAATATACCCAACTTGTTCGCTTTTAGCATTTTCTTGGAAAGAATATAGTAATATAAGTGGTCCTTGATTCAACATCCATAAACTCAAAGTATCACCAACCTTCCCAATNCTCGAGATGTGTCTCAAGTATTCCAATTTATAAATCGCTTCACAACCTGCTTTTTTATTTTCAAATACAACATTATCTACATACTCACTATCATATGATATGAATGCCTCTGCACTTTTATTTGTCTCTTTAGCCTCAAATTTCAACCCTTTAGGCTTATTAATTAGGCTCACCTCTTGCCCACCCAATTCAGCAGCTTTAATCGCTTGTGAAAACAACTCCGTTTGTATATCACTACTTGAAGTCAACATATTTGGATTTTCAGTATGTTTTTTCCTAATGGCCAATGTATCGAATATTTTCATGGAATCTGGTATTGTTTGTAATCTTATAGATATTTTTTTCGTCATTTTGGTTTGATCAGACGATAATATCAACTCTAAAGCACCCTTATCTTTATTTTCACTTATTACTAATTTATCATCATTTTGCACTGTTTTCATAAACTCCGCAAAATCTTTTAATTTCAAATAATAGGTTTCCGTACCTTCTACTTCAATTTTTGAAAATAAGACTTTCCTCAAAACAGCATCTGTTGACCATGCATTTGCAATCCCTTTACAATTTGCTCTGAAACCATCCTTTGATATTTCAATATATAGGTCTTCACCAACAGGAATCATAGGGTCAATTATAGACTTCATCAATTTTGCATCTTCTAAATGTAATTCCATTTACAATACCTATAATGATTATTTAATCTTAACGTATAAAAATTATGACTTGATAATTGTATAAAATTCAATTATGATAAAAAAGCAATCAATTAGATATTTTTAATTTTAAAAAATTTCATTTTGATTTAATAAATTCGCTTACCATACTCTCCATCAAATTGGCAGAATAATTGTTAAAATGAATATGATCTAAAGTTACCTTGAACCTACTATTAGTCGAAATTTTATCCCAAGATTGTTTTAATAAGATTTTTTTAACCATAAAATTTTGTAGCATTATCAAACTATCATTTTCAATTTTTGGTAAATTTGTNTTTCCTCCTTTTTCAATCAAATATTTTTCAATTTCTTCAAATAAAGGAATATAATATAAACTAAATTCGTCTGCTATTTTCTTTATAATTTTAGAATACTCTCTAGTCCTTTCAAATTCATCAGACCCAATTTCCTCACCATATGACATCAAAGAACTTACTGCAAGTTTAATATTATTTTCAATTAATTTCTTCACAATCATACGATACTCNTTCTCAAACCCATTAATTGACCATTCAACTTGTTTACTCTTTTTATAATTCCGCTCATTTCTTTCAAACGACCCCATTAAATTATTATTCCCTATCAATAATGTAGCAATATTTGGGTNACANGCTAATATCTCATTTATTCGATTTAATACATCATTCGTAGTTTCACCATTTATACCAGCATTAATAAATTCAAAATTCTCTCCCATCTTTTTTCTCATACTGTTGACCCAACTAGGCTGTACATTTCCATGAGTAAGACTGTCTCCTATCAACACAACTATTTCTTTACCATCATCCCTCTTATTTTCTAAATATGTTTTGGGATTATTAATCGGTAGCTCCCCTAAACTTCGAAACCCATATAATAACCAAATTAATAATAACGTAAAAACCCCTAATATTATAATAATATGATTTGACANAATGATCTTTNAGAAAACAATAATAAAAATAGTATNGCACCAANTATATTCANTCAGGAACTCTTCTTTCCAAAAGTATCAATTTCCAATATTTATCCAATAACCCTTTGTCAAATTCATTCCATGCAATTATTTCTCCCTCATACCCATTTTCTTTTACTTCTAGATCTACAATAAATCTCCCCCAAAGCTTCGGAGATAAACCATCCATGCTTAACCTTGAATTTTTCAATTCTATAATTTTTTTATCTACACTCAATACAACTTTTTCTATTTCTACTTTCAAAATCACCCCTATTATTTTTACCTTATACCTTCCAATTTTTAATTCATCTAATTTTACATCAATTGCGCCTATATTTTCACTACTTATTTTTTCCAAAAANAACNACCTCTAATCATATTCTCTCCATTGTTTTTTACANTCCAAACATTTGAAAAANCTTGTAGCAGACTCATCAGCACTTCGAGTTTGTATTTCCCAATATTCTATATCTTGCATTGATTGACAGTTTGAGCAAAACATTTCTCTTGATGGTCTTCCAACAGTTCTCCCGTCATCCTCATCCAATATTAGTAATTTACCTCCCTCTGGATCTTCCTCTAATTCCTCTCTTGCTTCATTTGGTATTGCAATACTACCTGTACTTTCAGATGTTTCCTCTCCTTTAAATTCACCACAATCACCACAATAGTCTCTAACTATACCATTGTCATCTTTTTTTGGTTTTATCAAAGAATCACAATCATCACAAAAATTCATAATTCATACCTCACAACATAATATATTAACTCAATAAATGGGCCTGCGGAGATTTGAACTCCGGACGAACCGGTTTCACATCTTTNNGTTAAAGATTATGAGCCGGCCACTCTAACCAGGCTGAGTTACAAGCCCAATCATANCAACATCCATCCAATTTAATTTATATCTTTAGTTTATACATATGAAATAGAGTATCTTTTGGTGAATTAATTTATTATCCTCAAGAATATCCTATCTTCATATTTAAAATGGATTATAATAAATAAAATATGCACACACTGCACAATGGCCCAGTGGTGTAGCTCGGCCAATCATCGCGGGCTTTCAAGAAATAAAATTTAGATTTCATTTCATTGGTCCTCGTGGACCCGGGTTCAAATCCCGGCTGGGTCATACTTTTTACTTTTCAATATAAGTTCAAATTGCATCTAAGTTTATCATGAAATTTAATAAGAACTATTTTCTATAAGATTTGTAAAAAAAGGGCTCGTGGTCTAGGGGCTATGACGCTTCGCTTACACCGAAGAGATCGCCGGTTCAATTCCGGCCGAGCCCATTTTTTTTCACTAAAAATTCTTAATTTGAATAATTAATAACTCAATTTCACAAGCTAATTAAATGATAAATTACATATGAGAATATATAATGCCTCTTGATAACCCTCGCTCCGACTTTTCTAATTGGTACTCTGAAATTCTTTTACGTGCAAAAATTGTAGATATAAGAACACCTATCAAAGGATCAAATGTTTTAATGCCAAATGGATATGAAATATGGGAAAACATCAAGAATTTTATGAATATTCAATTTAAAAAAACAAATCATAAAAATGCATATTTTCCCTTGTTTATTCCAGAAGAATTTTTGGAAATGGAAACTGAGCATTTTTCAGGTTTTATTCCAGAAGTTGCTTGGGTAACTCATGTTGGTGATAAAAAACTTAACAAAAAGGTCGCTCTACGCCCAACATCAGAAACTATCATGTATCATATGTATGCCCAATGGATTCACTCACATGCAGATCTCCCATTAAAATATAATCAATGGTGCAATATAATTCGTTGGGATACCAAAGAAACACGTCCCTTACTCAGAGATAGAGAGTTTTTCTGGTCTGAAGCTCATACCTGTCATGCATCATTTGATGAAGCAGCGGTTCAAGTCAAAGAATCAATGATGATTTATCAATCATTGTTTGATGCACTATGTTTGTCATACATGGTATTTAAACGCCCAAAACATGATACTTTTCCAGGAGCAGAATATACTATTGCTTATGACTCCCCACTACCAAATGGAAAAACATTACAAATTGGAACAACACATCATCTAAGCAATAATTTTTCAAAAGCATTTGATGTAAAATTCCTTGACAAAGATGGTGAAACAAAACACGTCTATCAAACCTCATATGGAATAAGTACTCGTTTAATTGCAGGTGTACTTTCCTTACATGGAGATGATCAAGGCTTAATTTTACCACCAATTATTGCACCCGTTCAAATTGTCATAATTCCTATTTTATTCAAAAATAAAGAAGAAGAAGTACTTAATGCAGTCAAACAACTAGAAAATGATATTTCCTCATGGGGATATCGCATACATACTGACTTAAGAGATCAATATACTCCAGGTTGGAAATTTTCAGAATGGGAAATGCAAGGAGTCCCCATTCGTTTGGAAATTGGTCCAAGAGACGTACAAAATGCATCAACAATGTTAGTCAGAAGGGATGACGGATCAAAACAATCAGTATCCCTCCAAGATTTAGAAAATGAAATATCATCAATCATGGAAGATATTTCTATTAATCTAAAAAAACGAGCAGATAAAACATTAGAAAATTATATGCGCTCAGCTAACACTTTTGATGAATTGACAAACATCTTGTCTAATGAAAACGCAATAGTTGCCACCAACTGGTGTAATAATTTAGACTGCGCAACAAAAATAAAAGAAAACCTTTCTGCAGGTATATTGGGTGAGCGAAATGATATCACCGAAAAATCAACCGGTCCATGTGTCGTATGTAATGAACCAAAAGCATCAAAAGTTTATGTAGCATCATCATATTGATAATGTTATATGATTTCATAAAAATGATTTAGGATAATTCTCAAAATTATTTAAAATCTCTTTATACTTCTCCATAACCATTAATTCTTTGTAATCCACAAATACATTTCTAATTACATGATCATCCACAATAAATTCTATTTTTTCATTGATAAAATTCAACATATTTGACAAATACAAAGATAATTCATCATGTTGAACTAAATTTAAACCCCTTACTGCCATCATAATTTCAAAAATTATTATGTCTTCCACCATTTCTAATACCTTCATACTCCTTGTCGCAGTATTCATTGCCATTGAAACATGATCTTCTTGCCCACCACTAACATGAATATTATCAACAAGATTTGGCATCCCCAATCCTCTTAATTTATTAAGTAAACTTGCTACCGTATAATGTGCGATCATATAACCTGACTCTAAACCAGGTTCTCCTGCTAAAAAAGAAGGTAATTCATCTACATAAGGGTCCACTAATTTTGATACACGAGCTTCAGCTATGTTTGCAATTTCTATTAAACCAATAATAACCATTTCTAAAGGTAAACCTAGTGGTTCTGCATGAAAATTCCCCCCAGATAATACCTTATCCTCAGAAACAAATAATAACGGATTATCCGTAACTGAATTGATCTCTACATTTAGTGTTTTTTCTAAATAACCAAACCCATCCCATACTGCTCCAACCACTTGAGGTAGGCACCTTAATGAATATGGGTCTTGTGTTTTTTCATGAGAACTATGATGAGAATGGGATTTTATATTTTTACTATTTTTCAACATCTGCCGCATAATCATAGAGACCATTTTATGTCCATGATGTCTTCTTAAATTTGCTATGTTCTCATCGTAAGGAACATCGCTTCCTCTCAAAGCTTCAAGTGATAAAGATGCCCCCATTAATGAAGTTAAGATTAAATGTTTACTTCTTCTAAATAATTCAACAGCATAAGCAGTCACAAAATGAGTACCATTAATCAAAGCTAAACCTTCTTTGGCCTCTAATTTTAAAGGTTTTAAATTCACGATCTTCAAGACCTCCTTTGTTTCCATTATCTCCCCCTCATAATTTACCTCTCCCTCTCCTATTAATGTCAAGGCAATATGAGCTAAAGGAGCTAAATCCCCAGAAGCCCCCAAACTACCAATTTCATATGTTACCGGCATTATATCTTTATTAATAAAACTCTCCAATAATTTGACAGTTTCCAATTTTACGCCAGAATGCCCCTTCGCTAATGAGTTTAATAATAATACCATCGCTATTCTTACAATTTTTCTATCTATTTGATCCCCGACTCCCACAGCATGAGATCTAATTAAATTTACCTGCAGTTCTCCTTGTTTATCAAGCTCGATCCATTTATTTTGAAATTGTCCAAAACCAGTTGATATGCCATAAATTGGCTCTTCTTTTAGATTTAATATTTTCAAACTCTCATAACAATCTTGTACTTTTTTAATTGCCAAATCAGTTATTTTAACTTGATTCCCATTTTCTAACCATTCAATAAAATCATTAATATCTAACTCTTCTCCAATATTAAGTACTTTCAATTATTATCTACCTATATCTATCTGTGCAATAGTAAAATTAAAGTTACTTCACATTTATGTATATAAATCCAAAAATATTGAATAAAATATAATAACAATCCACTTATTTAAACACTATGGACTTTTGGATTACTAACCTATCCGGATTATTTGATGGATATAATTTTACAAAAGGCCCTATCAACATTGAAGTATCAGATGGAAAAATAATCAACATAACTAAAAATAAAATTAACCACAAATCCATTGATGGTTCTGGTAAAATTCTGTCTCACCCATTTGTAGATGGTCATACTCATTTGATTTTTGCAGGAAATAGATTCAATGAACTAAGCCAAAAATTAAATGGTTTAACATATTCACAAATTCTTGAATCAGGTGGAGGCATACATAAAACAGTTAAACAAACAAGAGATGCATCTGACGAAGAATTATTACATTTAGTTATGAATAGACTGGATTTAATGTTACAACAAGGAACTCTTAATGTAGAAATTAAAACTGGGTATGGTTTATCAACATCTGAGGAAATTCGTCTATTAAAAATAATAAATCAAGCCAACCAATTACATCAAATTGATATTTCACCAACTTTTGCTGCAGCTCACGTATATCCAAATGATATTTCTCCCAAAGATTATGTAAACGAAATCATAGATGAAATGATACCATATGTGGCAAATCATAACTTGGCAACATCAACTGATGTTTTTTGTGATAAAGGGGCTTTTACAATTGACGACACTCTAACTATTTTTGACCAATCGCAACACTATAAATTACCAATAAAAGTGCATGCAGAAGAAATTGCATATACGGGAATTGCAAAAATTGCCTCTAAGAAATATGACATGTTATCTGCAGATCATCTGCTCCATGCAAAACAAGATGATTTTGAAACTCTCTCTTCAAATAATGTAGTAGCCATGTTTATGCCCACGGCTACATTAGGATTATTCACAAAATCTTACCCTCAAGGATTTAAAAATACAAATGTAGATATTGGATTAGGTACCGATTTTAACCCAAATAATTGGACTACCTCAATGCAAACTGTTATTCGAATGGCAGTGTATCTATACAAACTAAGCCCAATCAATGCAATGAAAGCAGCAACAATCGGATCATACAAAAGCATATATGGGCACTCACAAGAAAAATTAACTATAAATTCCAAAGCCACATTCATTTTAATTAGGTCAAATAATTTATCTGAATTTGTTTCCAAAATAGATCAGAATTTGATAACGGATGTATATAAAGATGGAAAATTATTATTTCAAAAGAACTAAACTTGTAACACTCTCATAATATTTTCAATTCCATTAGCTTGCCAAACTTCTAAAACAGAACCTACTTTTACTTTGTCAATAGGTAGTCTTTGTATTGGAGTCCAAACAGGCAATATATATTTCTTAATTTCATCATTTTCAAAACGAATTATTATCTCATAAGGTATTTCAAATATTTCATCTTTTACATCAGAAGTCTGTTCTGGCCAAAGATCAAAAAACATTTCTTCTTTTTTAGAAAATCCACTTTCTTTGGGCCTATGATTAACTATTTCTTCAACAACTCCAATACTCTTTATTGGTTCATAACATGGCACGGGAGTATTGACCCCTAAATCATTCTCCATTACATTTTTTACTGCATGATTATATCCACCCTTAAACTGCCATAATTGTAATAATATAACTGGTATCTCTTCATCTTTTTCGACTGATAAAACCATAAATGTATCTTTATTAATAAACTGTGATTCAAAATCGATTATATCATTCTTTTGTAGATCTCCTAATCTTCTAGTTGCATCATCAAAACTTACACTAATATCCATATTATTCACTCTTATACGGTAAAATAAAAATCGAATTTTTCATAGATGCAAACATATCTTTCAATTTTATATTCTCTGATAAAGGAATATCAACTGCATATTTTTGTTCCTTACTCTCAGCAGTTAGATCAATTCCATATGTTGACCTTTCCCATTTAACTTGTCTCACATCCTCCACACCTGGTAACTCAACAACAATTTGTCCCTCCCCCTCTATCTCAGGTGATATTTCATAATATGGTTCTTCAACAACTAACTCTTTTTCAACCTCAACTGTTGGTCCATCCTCTTTCATCATATTTTTCATCATCGTCTCAAATTCTTTTGCAAGGTTCGGATCAACAGGAAATCCACCAGTTGCTCCCGAAAATGGCATATCTTTCATTTTATCAATAAAATCTTCTCCAAAAATTTGCTTCATCATTTTTTCTAATTCATCAGGATCAATCTCTTGTATCCTTTTCATCATATCTCTAATTGCATCCTTTAAGTGATCAGGCAAATCATCAAAGATATCACTATTCATAAACTAAATTCAATCTCCAAATTTATACAGACTTCGAATATTTTTAATATATTCTTCATATCATAAATTATTAAACTCAACTTTCAACTTTAACTATATCGATAACAAATAAATACAATCTTTTCCGAATATAATATGGTCTATATTAGCATGTCATCCAAAATCGCCCCCACTACAAAATCAAAATGCGATCAGTGTAACCAACCAAACCTCCCCTCAGATAAATTTTGTATAGAATGTGGAGCGCTTCTAAAAATGAAACCAACTCATCCCACCACTAAAAATAAAACCGTTCCCCACACAATATACAAAACATGGTTATTTTCATTACCTTTCAATATCTCAACTTGTCTCTTTCTACTCATAATTGATTTCTTAACGGGCGATGGTGTTGGATGGTCTTTGTACGCCATCATACCAATCTCTTTATTCGCAATTATTTCACCATTCATTAGCTTTCAACTAACTAAAAAATTAAAATAAAATTTGTGATCCCTCATGAAATCTTATTTATTCAAAGTTTATTACATCGGCAAAAATTATCAGGGTTTTCAAAGACAACCCAACGGTCAAACTATAGAAAACCATATAGAATCATCATTTATACAGGCAAAATTAATACATTCATTTAAGGAAAATAATTACAAAGGTTGCAGTAGAACAGATCATGGAGTTAATGCAATTTCAAATATATTTTTCATTAATTGTATTAAAAAACCAAACCTCGCTCAATTGAATTACTATTTACCTAAAGACATTACCATTTGGTCTTTCATACAAATTTCATCAAATTTTAATCCAAGAAAAGCCATTCAAAAAAAATACCGATATTACCTTCCAAAAATATTAATTACAGATCCAAACCAACTAGATAAATTACAAGATTATTTAGGCACTCATGATTTTACAGCTTTCATTAAAAAACATGGTGCAGGTCAATATGACCCAAAATCAACAATCTATTCCATAACTCATTTGAAAAATGACGATTTCCATATAATAGAAATAAGTGGCAACAAATTTGGTAGGGAACAAATTAGAAGAATGATTGGTTTTATCTTAGATCACAGATACCATAATGATTATCCAAAGAAATATCTTAATTTAAACGACTCAATTGATATAAAATCTGCACCTGCAGAACTTCTATATTTACAAGATATCACATATAATCCTCCCCTCAAATGGAAAATAGATAAAAAATCAATAACTAGACTTAATAAATTTCACCAAGAAGAATTCCAAAAATCACTTTTTGCAAAATCAATTACTTTAAATTTCCCATTTTAAAATTTAATCTAAAGTACCTATATGAGCCAACAAAGCAGCAATTTGTATATCTGGTGATGCCCCCTCAGTCAGTCTAAAATCAACCTCTGCTAACCTATCTATAATTTTCAATTTAGACTCATCAGAAAAATCCATTTTAGTAATATTTGAATTAATTTCTCTTATTATATCACTTCCAGCCACCCCTCTCACAAAAATTAAATCTTGTAGTTTCCCTTTTGCTCGATCAAACTCCTGATTTCTTGCAGCATTTAATAATTTTTCAATTTCATTAGGATCGACACCACCTACAGTTTCCAATACACTTGTTTCTTCAATTTTGCCTCCAGTAGCTGCAGTTGCTTGAAGTACATTTATTGCCTTTCTCAAATCACCATTACTTACCTTTACTAACATATCCAACCCCTTACTTGTATAATCAACATTTTCTTGTTTTGAAATATACTCCATTTGTTCCTTAATAACATCATCTCCTAATCTTTGGAATCTAAAAAATGCACATCTTGATTGTATCGGCTCGATGATTTTCCCAGGATAATTACATAATAAAACAAACCTCGAAGAAGATACATATTTTTCCATAGTTCTTCTTAATGCATGTTGGGCTGCAGAAGTTAATGCATCAGCCTCATCTAAACTAATGATTTTAAAAGGAGCATCAATCGGTAAGGTTTTCGCAAAATCTTTAACCTCATTTCTTATAATATCTATCCCTCTATCATCAGATGCATTTAACTCGAGTAAATTCCCAGATATGTTCCCTTCTCCAAAAATCTCTGTAGCCAATGTAATGACGGTCGATGTTTTTCCAGTACCTGGTGGTCCTGCAAACAATAAGTGGGGTAATGATTTTGACTCGACAAACCCTTTTAATCTTGTTTTTGTTTCATCTTGACCAATAATCTCATCAATTGTTTTTGGTCTATATTTTTCAATCCACATCATATCAAAGCTCATGTTTATCCTCTATAATTATTAAAGTAGTTATTTTATAATTCTTTATCTATCTACATTTATTTTTTTAACAATAATTTCAATCAATCAATTTCAAAAATATTATTAAATCTATATTTTTATCATAATATTGCTGGTGATGATGTATCTAGCCAATCTGAATTATGATGAATATCTTGAGTACTGAACCAGCTAGTTTTTTCCTAACATTCCATAACCTACCTACTTTATGTCACTTCGACTTTGAGTATTTGAAATAAATGTCATAAAAGTCGATAAGTAAAGTGATACTCTCAATTTCTTTTGGCAATTAATTTTTATTTCAGAGATAATTCATAAAAATAGTGCATCCCAAAACTAGACTATTCATTCTATTTTTACTCATTGCATTATTATCATCAGTTCTTGTCCATTTTCAAGCTACAAATAATATTTACTCAACCAATGTGGAGTTCCAAAGTGGAGATCACTATATAAAAGCAGTTTATATGGTGCCCAAAGGAGAAAAAACAGTGATGCCAGGAATTGTGGTTACACACGGATTTTCAGGCAATAAAGAAATGATGCGCCCAATAAGTGAAGGATTAGTTGAACAGGGTTTTGCAGTTCTCGCAATTGATGCTCAAGGACATGGGATGAGCTCAGGGAAACTTCGTTCAGAAGGAAACACTTCATTACAAAAAGATGGCCTTGCAGCTGTTGAATTCTTAAAAAAACAACCCGAAGTATCGGAAAATGAAATTGGGATGGTTGGTCATTCAATGGGTGCAGGACTATCATATCAAACAAGTTTAAAGACGGATATTTCCTCAATGGTAATTATTGGAAACGATCTTGAATCAGTTAACATCAATTCCACACATCCAAAAAATCTTCTCATGGCAATTGGTAAATATGAAGAATTGGCTTCTGTAGAATCTGCCATGGATACAATCTCAAAATCAATTGGTCAAACTGCTGCAGTAAACACACTATATGGATCATTTGAAACAAAAACAGCAAGAAAGATCATAGTGCCTAATACAGATCACCTTTTTGAGGTTGGCAATCCAATTGTTATTGAAGAAACAATTAACTGGATGCTTAATTCATTCCATAAAACACCTAGNTCTGAAGTTAGTGGATGGGCAGGTTTAGCTGATGCTGCAATTAGTGCATTTTCAGCTTTAATGTGGATNGCCCTNATTCCTCTGTCATTTCATAAATTACCAAAATCAAATCAAAAATTNTCACATAAACTNAATTCTAAAAAACATGGTATGTTTTTCTTCATCAGTTTTATGCTTGGTCCAATAGGAATTNGTTTTGGTTTTTCTGCTATTTTCTTTGTATGGTATTTAATAGGTAGTCTTATTTTTAGTTATCTGATCAAACGTAGTGGTGAAAATCCATTTGAAATCATAAAAAAATCATCATTCAAATCTGATTTTTTACCAGGAATGGTTATTATCTTTACACTTTTTTTGATAATACAAANCATTCTACACAACGTAACATGGGATTTCAGATATGTGATTCCAATATTCTCTAAACTTTCTCTTAATAGATTTTTCTTATTTTTAGGACTATGGTCATTTGGNACNGCATATTTTATTTTTGAACAATCTCATGCAGGCTCATTTGAATATACTNTTAAAGGNTTATTCGAGATTATTTTAGCCCGAACATGGGTTTTTCTCATAATTTTANTAGTTCAATTTGTCCCCATATTTTTATTTGGAACCCCAGTACTTCCCGGAATATTTGGATTTCTAACATTCTTTATTTTAGCTTTAATTCCAGTTATGATTTTAATCTCAATAATTCAATTTTATAGTATTANTGAATTAATTCATCCTATCACAACTGCAATAATTATTGCAGGATTAATTGNGTGGGATTTAGCTTCTACTCTTCCCATTAATTAGATANTTGTCTTTANATATTCCATTCGAATAATATTCCAAACAACAAGTCCACCAGTCTCTTTTCTAATCATATCGATTAAATCATTATTATTAACAGGCACAATACACTCAATTTTCCCCATTTCNTTGTCATCTAAAATTTTTCTTATCAATCCATTTTCCTTTTTTATAATATTNACAACNCCACCTATTTTATTTTTATCAACTATGATCTCAACATNATGCNTCGGTCTAACTTTCTCAAAATTGGCTATTCCATATAAATTTCTTAATAGTTTTATAATCAACACAATACTATCCTCATAGTTAAATTCTTCATCACCANNATATTCAATTTTTAATTTNACTTCACGCAACTTTTCTCTCATTGGATTTTCATAATTTAAAAAATTATAAAATGCATTTTTTACCCCATCTTTATTTAAAAATTTATTATCATCACATATCAAAAGAAAATTTTCTCTTTCATCAGAATATATGTTTTTATCACTAACATGATTTTCATCATAAATTAACTTCATATTTGTTTTCTCATCTAATATTATTGCATCTTTAAATGGCTTATAATATATTATTTCTTCAATCTCAGAATATGAAATATCAATCCCTCCTTTTTTAATTTCCTCCAATTTTACTTCTAAATGTAATTTCCCCAACCCCATAAGAACTAATTGACCTGTTTCCTTACTTTGAAAATATTTAAATTTAGAATCTAATATCATCTGAATTTCCAATAATTTTATCAAATTTTCAAATTGATCATAATCTTTCGGTTCAATAGATATTGAAATTGTCGGTTCATGCTCTACTGGCATTTTAATTTCCTCAACATCAATAATTTCGGACATTAATGTCTCTCCAACAGATAAACTAGCATCAACCTTTATACAAATAATATTACCTTTCCCAACTCTCCCCACACTCGATAATTTTTTCCCCTCAATCAATTTCATATCCAAAACATTAATTTTATTTTTTGTAGACAAGATAAATAAATCCTCACCACACGATAAATCTCCATTTTCAACTTTTGCAATAGAATAAATTTCCCCATCTTCATCTATATATTTTCTACCTANTGTTAATATTTTCAGATCCTCATTTTTTTCATCCGCAAAGATTTTTAACTTTCTTTCACTTGCCTTCCTAAATTTACTCAAAAATAATTCATACATATTTCCATAAATGCTAATATTTTCATTTGGTTGCTCTGTTCTATAATTCTCCATCACATGTTTTAATCCATATTTTCTTTCAGCTAAAGAAACATTAATCGCCCAATTATCTTTCGCTGAACCAATAATGACCAAACCATTTTTCACAGTTGGTATGACTCCATCATAATTATCAAACTTACACAACCACTCCACCTTATCTGTTATTTCTTTAATTTTATACTCAATATCCTCAATATTTTCACTTAAACCAGTAAACATTCTATCAACTTTATTAATGAATATTATTAATTTCAGATTATTTTTAATCGCCTGACTCAGAACAAATTGTGTTTGTGGCATAAATCCCTCAATAATATCTATAATTATAATTGCATTATCAACTAAAAACAAAGTATCAGTTATGTTACCAGAAAAATCTAAATGACCTGGAGTATCAATTAAATTAAGTAATTCATCCCCCTCTCCATGTCCATCAACAATCATATTCATAATGCTATTTTCAACAGTTATCCCTCTTCTTTGTTCAATATCTAAATAATCAAGTGCCCTTATCTTCCCAACCATGGATTTAGGTAACTTCTTTCCAAACGATAAAAAATAATCAGATAAGGTTGTTTTGCCATGATCTACATGTGATAAAATACAGAAGTTATTTATTTTATCCTCCAATATTTTATTTTTATCCAATCCTTTTCTCATAATTATTCCCTCCTTAATCCTTAATCCTTTTAATCTTGATATCACTTATAACAAATAAATTANAAGATTAACTCTATACACAGTTAACTGACGGGTAAATTATGAATACACTAGATAAAAGATCAATTCAAAAATTGTCTCTAAAATTCAACACTAGTGCTAGTATAATTAGTGAATTTATATCTCTAATCGGAAAAGAAAATACCATAAAAACACTTCAAATGACCCCAAAAGACCTAAATCAAACCGCTAGNGTAAATTTTTTAAAATCAGATAGAAAAACCGTAATTCAAAAATTGAAAGAAGAAAAAATCATTGCAAAGCCTATAGAAAACATACCTGAAGGCATTAACATCATTAAAGGTTCCAATAAATTAGGTTCTTCCTTAACATATCTATGTGGTGAAATCATGCCTCAAGGTTTGGGCTCAATGTATTCTGTTAGTGAATTAGATCCAAAACCGGGAGAAATTATTTTAGACATGGCTGCATCTCCAGGAAATAAATCAGCTTTTATTAATCAAAGAATGGAAAACGAAGGCACTTTATATGTAAATGATATATCAACAAAAAGATATAGACAATTAATTTACAACCTCTCTAGAAATAACTCACATGCGATAAAATATCTAAATCAAGATGGGCGAAAATTAGGCTTAAATAATTTAGATAAAATTTTATTGGATTCTCCATGTTCAGGCAATGGTCTTATCGTCTCTAAACCANCAATACGTAATACTAAAAACATTTCAAGTTCAATCCAACTACAAAATATTCAAATTCAATTACTTAACAAGGCTATCCAAATGTTAAAACCAGGAGGTATCTGTGTTTACTCAACATGTTCTATTAGTACAATAGAAAATGAGAATGTGGTGGAAAAATTTTCAAANCAAGTTCGTTTTCATACTCAAAAATCTCCTGGAATTNTATCGAAAAAAGAAAATAAATTATTAGGTACNCGTTATTACCCACATGAACATCTTTGTGATGGTTTCTTTATNAGCAGGATGGAAAAATTATGANTGACAACCTCCATAAATTTTTAGAANAACAATTTTNTGANTNTACAGGTNNNCCCATTAGTTTANAAANTGGNTTCTATTCNTCNATAATGATAAACAAAATANATTATTATACTTATTCAAATTCAAATCATAATGATGGTTTTATAATATCTGAGTCAANAGATAACTTTCAACCACACCCCTCATCCCTTTCAATTATTACGAATATTAAAAAAGAAATAATAAATAATAAAAAAGATATTTTATCTTTAAGCCATGGAAAAAGTATAGAGAATAATAAAAATTTTTCAAATCCTATAATCATAGAAGACTCTCATAAAAGATCAATTGCATTATGTAAAATTAAAGACAATATGCTTATTCCAATTATTGATATCGGGATGTACCTGCGACTTGAATAAAATAATAATGATAACAACTTGATAATAATAACAAGTGTTATTAAAACCAATATCAATCTTTTTTATAGTTAGAGGGTTATCAATGATTGACAAAGAAGCAATGATAAAAATTGATTTTACAGCAAAACTTACAGAAAATGTAAATCCCGAAGATTCTCAAAAAATTTTTGATACAACAATTGAAGAGATTGCTAAATCCGAAAATATTTATAAAAAACATAAATCATATGAACCNATGTTGGTAGTTTTAGGTAAAAATTGGATTCCATTGGGTTTGGAAGAACAAATCGCTCAAGCCAAGGTGGGTGATGATTTAACAACTCTTATAGAAGCCAAAGATGCCTATGGTCCAAAAGACCCATCTAAAATAAAATTAGTAGCAAGACGTGAATTTCAAAAAATAAATATAAATCCATCAATAGGTCAAAGAGTAACAATAGGNTCACAAACAGGTACTGTGCTATCTGTAACATCAAGTAGGGTTAGAATGGATTATAATCATGTTTTAGCAGGCAAAGATATTGAATACACAATTAAAATTCATNAAGAAATAAAGGGAGATGAAAACAAAATAAAAGAATTAATAAAAAGAAGAATTCCCGGGGCAAATCTAGATAGTATGGATGTCAATATTGAAAAAGAAAAAGTAATTGTAAATATCCCAGAAGAGGCAAGATNTTATGAATTTATACAATTTGCAAAATCAGAAGTGATTAAAGATATTTCGGAGATAGTACCAGGATACAAATCAATAGAATTCAGAGAATTTTTTTCAATACCAACTTAAATTGTATAAATATTTCACATTCTAACCTATTATATTAGGGAGAGTCCTAAATTTTCACTGTTTTGTAAAAACACTTTTAAAAATAAGCATAAGAAAACTTGATTTGCTAAACACCTATCAGGGGAACAAATATGGCAGACAAACCACACTTAAATTTAGTAATTATCGGTCATGTAGATCATGGAAAATCTACAATGACAGGTCATCTCCTATACCTTTCAGGTGCAGTAGATGATAGAAAAATAGCAAAATTTGCACAAGAATCTGAGAGTATGGGTCGAGCAAGTTGGAAGTTCGCTTGGGTACTAGATAAATTAAAAGAAGAAAGAGAAAGAGGTGTCACTATTGACATCGCATTTTTCAAATTCGGTACTCAAAAATATGACTTCACAATTATTGACGCCCCTGGTCACAGAGACTTTGTAAAGAACATGATAACAGGAACTTCACAAGCCGATGCAGCTATGTTAGTAGTAAGTGCAGAAAAAGGAGGATTTGAAGCAGGTATCAGTGATCAAGGTCAAACCAAAGAACATGCATTATTAGCAAAAACTTTGGGTGTAGGCCAACTAGTCGTCGTAATCAATAAAATGGATACTGTCGGTTGGGAAGAAAGCAGATATAAAGAAATCAAAGAAGAAATGAGTCGTGTTTTAGTAGAAAACAAACAAATGGCATGGAACTTAGATGAAGTAGAATTTATTCCAGTTTCTGGTCTCGAAGGTGATAACCTAAAAGACAAATCAGATAAAATGCCTTGGTACACTGGACCCACAATTTTACAAGCTTTTGATANCTTAAAAGTTCCAGAAAAACCAACCTCTAAACCTCTAAGATTACCAATCCAAGATGTATATTCAATTCAAGGTATTGGAACAGTTCCATCAGGAAGAGTAGAAACCGGTGTAATGAAACCAGGTGACAAAGTTGTATTCGCTCCTTCTGGAAAAACAACCGTAGTCAATACCATTCAAATGCATTATGAAGAAATTCCAATGGCAGAACCAGGAGACAATGTTGGTTTTGCAGTAAAAGGAATTGCCAAAAATGAAATTAAAAGAGGAGAAGTAGTTGGTACTGTTGAAAAACCACCAAAAGTAGCAGAAACTTTTGTTGCAACTGTTATTGTTATCAGACACCCAACAGTTATACCCGTTGGATATACTCCCGTAATTCANGCAGGTACTACACAAGTTGCTTGTACCTTTATGGAAATTAAGGAAAAATATACTGCAGGAAAAGCAGGAACCATAAAAGTTGCAAATCCTACAACTCTAAAGAATGGTGATCGTGCTACCGTAGTTATGAGACCAGTAAAACCAACAGTAGTAGAGAACTTCCAAGAAATACCACAATTAGGAAGATTTGCTATTAGGGATATGGGTCAAACTGTAGCTGTCGGAGTAGTAATGTCAGTTCAAGAAAAATAATTATAATACAATCATTTAATCAAAAATAACTTACAATCAAACTAAATTATTAACATACTAATAGATTAGATTTATTCAATCTCGTGTGCAACATAATAANTTATTTAATATTCAAAATTAGAGATAAATAAAANAAGAGGAAAAATCATGGAACTTTTACTTTTTGAAAAATGGTCAATGCAAGATGTCGAAGTCGCAGATATGGGCCTAGAAAGATATGTTAACCTAAAACCAATTTTATTCCCTCATTCAAGTGGTAGACACAGTGCTCAAAGATTTAAAAAACTAGATGTAAATATTGTNGAGCGATTTGTTAATAAATTAATGCGCCCAGGTAATAATACTGGTAAAAAAACCTTGATCATGAACTCAATGGATGCAGCATTCCAATTAATCAATCTTAAGACTAACCAAAACCCAATACAAGTCTTAGTTGATGCTGTCATAAATGCAGCTCCTAGAGAGGAAACAACTAGAGTTTCATTTGGTGGAGTTGCAAATCATCAAGCAGTAGATGTTGCTCCTTTAAGAAGAGTCGATTTAGCTTTAAGATTTTTAACTGAAGGTATCAGAGGCTCAACATTTTCAACTGTGAAATCATTAACTGAAGTTATAGCAGATGAATTAATAGCAGCTGCAAGAAATGAAACAAGTTCTGCGGGTGTGAGAAAAAAACAAGAGTTGGAGCGTATAGCTTATGCAGCTCGATAATTTNAGGTGATATTATGGGAAAAAGACCAGCAAGATGTTATACAAAAGTAAGAGGGCCAGCAAATACCCGTACTAAAAAATATGTGCGAGGTATACCAGGCAGTAAAATAGTTATGTATGATATGGGAAATAAATCCAAAGATTTCTCCGTAGAAATACATTTAGTAAATGAAGAAGCCTGCCAAATCAGACATATGGCAATTGAAGCTTCAAGACAAGCAGTAAATCGACACTTACTCAAAAGAGTAGGTAGAGAAAATTATCATTTCAGAGTAAGAACTCACCCCCATCATGTGCTTCGAGAAAATAAAATGATGGCTTTTGCCGGTGCCGATCGTATGCAAGATGGAATGAGAAGATCTTTTGGTAAACCTGCAGACAGAGCCGCTAGGGTAAAAGCAAATCAAGAATTGTTAACTGTCCGAGTAGAGCCAAGACATGTAAAAGAAGCAATGTTTTCTATTCGAAAAGCAATATCAAAATTACCTACCCCTGCCAAAGTTAGAATTGGAAAAGGGTTAGAATTGGTAAAAAATCAAATCTAAGTCGGGGTAGCTCAGCCGGTTAGAGCGCTAGACTCATAGTCTTTCGATATTGGCTGGATCTAATCAGATGAGCAATCTAGAGGTCGAGGGTTCGAACCCCTCCCCCGACACTTTTTAAAAATTTAAGAAGTATTTTCTAATTCTTCAGATATAGACTCTATTAGTTGATCATGCCATAATTCTTCTTTTAATAAATCTCTTATTGCAATTCTAATTACTTCAGACCGAGTAGAATATTTTTGTAAACGTACTAATTCGTCAAGCCCTCTTAAAAATTCAACAGGTAAATGAACTGTAACTAACCTCATAATAAGAGATATTTTTCAATATAAATTAACATGTCTTCTAAAAAATATATAATTCCAAATAATAAGAATTTAAAATTCTTTTATTATTTGCAAAATATCTTCATCTGCTAATATGTGATTTATAGATACTTTTTGTCCTTCATGCTTTGCAGACTTACCCCAAATTCTGGCATATCGAAAATCCTTTCTAAATGACCTNTGTAACTTATCACATACATCACCTATATCAACCCCCTTTCTCATGATNAAAGGTTCTTCCATGTCTGCTTCTTCACCTTGAGGTTTCAAATATATTTTTATTAATTCTAGCGTACCAACTATTCTATTTTTCAAATTCATAATATTCTCATCCTCCTCTGCCGACACTCCTATTGAATTATCNATATCATTCAACAACTCTTCTCTCTTNTCTTCACTCAACAAATCAATTTTATTTACCACAATGAATGCTTTGATATAAACTCTATTTCCNTCTAACACATCGATTAGCTGTTCTACATCAATATCTGTTCTGATTGTAACATTAGCATTTAACATACGATACTCACCCATCACAGTTTTTATAGTTTTTTCATCAATTTTTGTCAGTTTTTTTGTAGATGCTACAGCAATACCCCCTTTTTCTGTTTTCTGTATTACCACATCCGGTTTTTTTTCATTGATTCTTATACCAACATGAAATAATTCAGTTTCAATCAAATCAAGATGTTTTTTTGCGTTAAAAATATCTACCGTCACTAATATCAAATCCGCCCCTCTTGCGACTGACAACACTTGTTTACCCATCCCCTTTCCTTTAGAAGCCCCAGAAATTATCCCTGGTAAATCAATGATTTGTATATTAGCACCTTCATATTTCATAGTTCCAGGTACCGCTTCAAGTGTTGTAAATTCATATGCTCCTGTNTCAGAAATTTCCTGACCTGTCAACCTGTTTAATAATGTAGATTTTCCTACAGATGGTAANCCAACCAATGCAACACTACTATCNCCCGATTTCTTAACATCATATCCCTCACTACTTCCTCCGCCACCTCCCATGATTTTATCTTGTTGTTCTCTTTTCAATCTGGCCAATTTNGCTTTTAATTTTCCAACATGAGAATTAGTAGATTTATTCTTTTTTGTAGATCTTATTTCCTCCTCAATTTCTTGAATTTGATCTTGATAAGAACTCATAATTTATCTACAAATTAATCATAACATTATTTCTATTAATATCTATCAATATACTTCATTAAAGTCCAAAAATTCTTTTTCCCATTCTCACCTATTATTCAATAATCTATAAATANAATTAGCGAATAAGAAATTAAATCATAGAACANTACAAGGGTTGAACATGAATAAAAAAATTAATACNATCTCATATTATGATCAATATTCTAAAAATTANGACTCATTCTATTCAAACATTCAAAAACATAAAATGATGTTACTAATGTCATATATGCCCAAATCAGAATTAATTTTTGATTTAGGTGGTGGTACAGGTATTTTTTCTGAATTTACNAATGTTCCTGTAATTAACATTGACATATCATCAAAAATGATAAGATTTGGACTAAAAACTAGAAAATACCTTTCCATCGCTGCCGATCTAGAATCCCTACCCATACGAAAAAATTCTATTAATTCTTTTGTTTCATTTACAGCATATCAGAACACAAAAAATCTCAATTTATCAATTAAAAAACTAAAAATTACACTTACAGATAATTCAAAAGGAATTCTCACCCTCCTTACAAAATCTCAAGCTGCCAATCAAATCGAAAATATNTTTTCGAAATATGATATACTCCATGAAAAAATACCCACAAAGACAGAAGATATATCTTATTTAATCGAACTCTAACTCATATTCATCTACTTCATAATTATCATAATTTTTGACATCATCTTTCAATTCTTTCTCTCTCTCAAATTTGTAATTCTCTATGGTTTGATATATTTTTTCAGATTTCTCTAATTTGATTCTATTTTTTCTATAACTTTGAAAATCTTCTTTTGCTTTTAATAAATCTGCTTGATTTATAATACCCACATAATTAGATCTTAATATGTTATATTTTTCAGCTCTTAGTATGGGTATCTCTTTCTCAAATAATATATCATAAGCAACTTCAGGTAGATTATAATTTTCCAAAAATATAAACCCAAATTTTATCGAAGCCAAATTTTCAGCAGTTTGTGGNCCTCCTCCTGTTGGATCTAATATNAATAGGATATCGCCATCCTGNAATTTTTGACTCCTCTTTAACTCATTAATTGCCCCATTAGAAAATTTACTCAAAATTTTTATTGGGACGCCACCATTATCCATAGTAACCCATAACATCTTTTCCAAGGAATTAATTTGATCTTGAGATTTTCTAATTTCATGTTTTAAATTTCTTGCTTCATCTTTTATCACCTTTAATGATCTATCTTTTTCATCTATAATTTCATTCTTCAAAGTCTCTCTTATAATTTTTATCTCAGTTTTTTGCATATTTTTTCTCAACCTATCAATCTCTTTTCTGTAAATTAAATTCTGAGCCTCTACTCTACCCGTATGTGCTCTTAAATTATAAATTATTTCCTCCCGATAAACTATTTCCTCCAGTAAATTGCTTACTCGTCCTATCAACTCCATATCTTTCTCATGATAGTCTTTATCTTTTGATATCCCCTCAATTTCAGTTTCTTTTTTAGAAATTAATTTTATAGCTGCAATGCTATCTTTAACAGATAGCCCTTCAACTAACAAACTTTTCGCAATATTTTTTTCTTTATTCGATAAATCTTCCTTATTTATTTTCTTAAAATTANTATCATATTTCTTATATGCATAATAAACAGCAGCTATTGCATCCCTCTCATGCGAGTCAATTCTATGTTTATCAATTAATTGATCTGCATATGATCTTTTTCTCTCTTTACTCAACTCTATATCAGGCGTAAATACCTTGATATTATATGTTGCCGCAAATTTACTCACAAATGTAGGGACTGGTTTTACATCAGCACAAACTAATATTGGTATCCCATAACTTGCCAACTCATTAATTAAATTCCCTTTAGATAAATTTTTCTTTGAAAAAGAAGTTACTAACCTCCCCGATAAATTTAAGATGGCAACCCCTGTCGTCATACCCGGGTCTATACCAACTATTAATCTCCTTATCCCAGAAAAAGATCGTTCCCCTTCAAAACTACTAGCATCTAATTTTTTATGAGTAACTAATTTTTTTCTTGGGCTCCAAATATTTACTTTAGCAGGATAAAAATTTGANTTTGATAATATTTTTTCAACCTCATTTCTTCTTTCAAAAACATGATATCTAGCATTTTTTGCTCCATATTTTGTGTTATTTATTATCTCGTCATATTCAAATTTATTTTGATCTAATATGTTTTTAATTTTATTTGCCTCTCTAAACACAACCTCTTCATTATTTCTTTGATATCGACTTTGTGACCACCCCCCTTTTGAAGATCCTTTTGGTTTCCCAATTTTAATTAATGTTTCATTTTCATATGGTTCTAAAATCATCCCAATACCTTTCTGTACCAATTTAACTAACCCTTTAGCTGTTTTTACGGCAGATAATTTCTTTCTATTTGTTATTATTTCATGTCTAAACATAAGTTCCATTAAATTAACTGTTTTTCCAGACTCNGTTAGATTTACATGAACTAAANTACNATCTGTAGGTAAATTATCACAAAATGAGGCAATTGTTTCTCCCTTTCTAATAATTTCAGATGGATTGTCTGTCGCAATATATTCAAAACTGTTTTTTTTAATTAAATTCAAAAATTTATTTCTTGTCAAAACAGAATATTCTTTCGTAGATCCATNCTCAAAAACAGCAAATGCTGCAATTTTTACCCCCTCTCTTCTTTCAGTTGATGCCATCGGAAGCACATCAAAACCAATAATTGAANTATTATTTTTCATTTAAAATCACGCAATAATTATTCTGTAATATATTCCATTACTCCATCAAGACTCGTTTCAATATTAAATTTTCTACTAAAGAAATTTAATACATTTACAACATCTCTTTCCAACAACTCAAGTGCATTTTTNTGATTTATCTCTTCTGCTTGAGGAAAATCAATTATCACACATTTAATATCATCATGACGAACAATAATATTATGTTCAGAAATATCTCCATGNACAAANCCNCCCTCTTTCCATGCAATTTTAATAAACTCCACAATTTCNTCTAACGATTTCATTGGATTTGGTAATTTGTTTAACTTCACCAAATCAATTCCGTCAACAAGTTCCATTTTTATAATATGTCTATTTTGAGCCATTACCTTAGGGACAGACAAACCTAATTTATNTGCTTTATCTAACCATTCCTTTTCTGTCTCAGCTGACAATCTAGATGCATATAACTCAGATATATGTCTCTTATTAGCGGTATATCTTCTTTTTTTCTTTACATGTTGAAATGANGTAAACCCAACCCTATGTAACTTTAAAACNACTTCATTTCCTTGATTATCCAACCCATAATATACTTTAGACTCTTTNCCTACTCCTTTTTCTCTACCAATACTCACAATTTCTTCTTTCATATAAAGTGCATTCAAAGCCAAAGCATCATAACCATGTATCGTNAATTCATATCCAACAAAATGACCAGACCACCTATGAACCAAATCTAATTTATGACATTTTTTTAATAATCTTTCACTTTCTTGAACAGAAACACCCGCATACTTAGAAATTAATTCTATTTCNACATATTCTGCATGCCTCATCCCNACTTCAACCCCTTGCAATATTCTCAAATCTTTTTTTGAAAGATCTTTTAATACATTTGCACCTATTAAAGTCATAAAAATCCATACCCTATACTTAGCACTATACCATTAATTATTGCAGTAATAAATAATTCTTTTGCCTATCTCAAATCGAATATTCCTTATCTTCTTTTTTTATAATTCATATCTTATTCCATGAATTTATAATCATAAAAATAAATAAAAATATATGAGTCTACCACTNGTTGAAAAATATCGACCAAAAACAAAAACAGATTTAATTGGAAACGAGGTAGCAATAAATGGTTTAATTTTATTCTTAAAAAGATGGACCCCCANAAAAGCACCTATGGCTTCACTTTTATTAGGTCCAGCAGGTTCAGGGAAAACATCATCAGTTTACGCCATCGCAAAAGATTTAGGATATACAATTATGGAAGTCAATGCAAGTGACTCTAGAAATAAACAATCAATAAAAGATATATTAGAACCAGCCACAAGGTTCTCAGAATTAGAATCAGATACAAATAAAAAAATAATTTTGATGGAAGAAGTAGATGGTTTATCAGGAACTCATGATAGGGGTGGTCTATCTGAATTTTTCACAATCATAAAAAATACCAATTACCCCATTATATGCACTGCAAATGATCCAGAATCACAAAATATCATAAAAATTATGAGGCGTAAAGAATTTAGAACATATAATTATGAGAGATTGGATGAATTTCAAATATTTGAATTAATTCTAAACATCGCAGAATTAGAAAATATTACCATTGATGAAGATCAAATTGAAATTTTAGCAGAAACNGTTTCTGGAGATCTCAGAGCAGCAATAAACGAATTAGAATCACACAAAGTTGGAACTAACTCNGTAAAAATAGAAGAACGAAATAAAATGAAACCACTTTTATCAATTTTAAACGAGTTGTATCGTTCTAAAAATTATGAAAATGCAAAAAAAGTATTTTCCAATGCACCAAGTGATTACTACAAAATCTTACTCTACATNTTTGATCAAACATATAGGCAATGTCATACACCAGAGGAAATATCTACTGCATATGACCAAATAGCAAATGCAGATCTATATTATAACAGAATCATGAAAAGCCAAAACTGGAGTCTCTTAAAATATTTTTTCGAATTTATTGGTCCTGGAATACAACTTTCTCGTCCAAGTAAAACTTACAAAAAAATTAACTCATTACCCAATATCCCAACTGCATTCATGGCTAGAGGAAAAGCAAAAAATGTTAAATCAAAAGCAATTAAATTAGCCCCGAGTATAGCTCCTAAAATACACATATCAAAGAACCGTTTCATCAATCAAGAATATCCGCTAATTGAAAAAATATTATTAGGTATAAATGGTGCTGATGTTGCTGCTTGGTTAAATCTCAATGATGATGAAATAGAAATAATTTCAAAAGGAAAATCAAAATCATCATTAATTGAAAATATAGAAAGTTCTCGAAAAAAAATTGGTTTATTTAATATAAAATCNGGTAAAAAAGATTACAATCCAACAAGCATGTTAGATGGATTAGCATATGAAGAAAATAATATAGAACAAANAAAAGAAATTATTGATGAAGAACAGAATGAAAATCAGTCTTCATTAGAAGATTATTTTTAATTTCTGACAAATAATTTTCTAACAAACATACTTACAGGATCATAATATCTGTCGACTACCCTTTCTTTCAAAGCTATGATTGCTTCATCAGTAATAGGGATTTCTTCAGGACATACTTCGGTACAACATTTAGTTATATTACAATAACCTATTCCAAAATCTTGTTTAATTTCAGGTACTCTATCTAAAGTATCCAAAGGGTGCATTTCCAAAGAAGCNAATCTTAATAAAAATCTTGGTCCAGAAAAAGCATCTCTTCGATTATGTGAACGTAAAACATGACATACATCTTGACATAAGAAACANTCAATACATTTTCTAAACTCTTGAACTCTGTCAACTTCCTCTTGAAACATAGTATGATATTCTTCACCATTTGGGTGTGAATATGGTTTTATTTTTTTATTTACTTCATAATTCCATTTTACATCTGTAACTAAATCCTTGATTAAAGGGAATGACTTCATAGGTTTAATAACCAAAGGTTCGGATAAATCATAATCTGTCAACTTACTCATACACATCAGTCTTGGTTTTCCATTAACCTCAGCAGAGCAAGATCCACATTTACCTGCTTTACAATTCCATCTTACTGCTAAATCAGGAACTTGAAATGCTTGTATCTCATGCAATGCATCTAATACAACCATTTTTTTATCTACATCAACATTATATGTCTCAATTCTAGACTCATTCTCAGTATCTCCTCTTTGGATTTGAACATCAATATTCATTTTCTNATTCATTAGTATTCCACCTCAATTAATTCTGCTAATTCTGCAGGTATTTCACTCATAAACTCTTCTTTCACTTCTATTCCTCCATCATCTCCTCTTGATAAAACATATAATGTTTTAGTCAAATCTTTTTCTGAATTTGGATAATCATCTCTTGTATGTGCTCCTCGGCTTTCTTTTCTAGCTAAAGCAGCTTCTGCAAATAGAATTGAACTAGTAATCATTCTCTTTAAGTCCAAAACTTCATGCCATCCAGGATTATATTTTCNATCACCATCACATCCGGATTTTTCTGTACGCTTCTCTAATTCTCTAATTTTTACTAACCCCTCTTTTAATTTTTCCTCACTTCTTATGATTCCAACATACTCTCCCATTATTTCTTGCAAATCTCTATGAATTTCATAAGGGTTTTCTGTTTTATCATCATCAAATGGACTTAAAACCTCTTTAATAATATCTTGAACTAACTCTTTTGATGGATTTTTAAAATCACTTTTACTTATCGCTGATTTGGCAGCATGCTCGCCAGCTCTTTTTCCAAATACAATTAAATCAGAAAGCGAATTACCACCAAGCCTATTTGCTCCATGTAATCCTGCACCAACCTCACCTGCTGCAAACAANCCATTTACGTTGGTTTCTTGTGTTTCTGGGTGNACTCTAATCCCTCCCATAATNTAGTGTGTCGTTGGTCCTACCTCCATAGGTTCTTTTGTNATATCTAANCCAGCCAATGTTTTAAATTGATGATACATGGATGGCAACTTCTTTTTCACATAATCTGCTCCTCTATGACTTATGTCTAAAAAAGCCCCTCCATTAGGACTTCCTCTGCCTGCTTTTACTTCAGATAATATCGCTCTTGCTACTACATCTCTTGTTAATAATTCTGGTGGTCTTCTTGCTTCTCTATCTCCATCAAGCCAACGTTCTGCCTCCTCTGGAGTCTCGGCATACTCACCACTAAACATTTCAGGCACATAGTTGAACATGAATCTTTCACCTTTACTATTCCTCAATATTCCNCCCTCACCTCTAACTCCTTCAGTTACAAGTATACCTTTAACACTAGATGGATAAACCATTCCCGTAGGGTGAAATTGAATAAATTCCATATCCATTAATTCTGCACCGACATCAAACGCCATACTATGACCATCACCAGTATACTCCCAAGAATTGGATGTAATTTTATAGGATTTACCGATTCCACCGGTCGCTAATATGATACTTTTGGAATTGAATAAAAAGAATTTACCATCATCTCTTTGATATCCAAATGCNCCAACGATACTATTATTTTCTACTAAAAGATTGGTTATTGTCAACTCCATATGTATGTGGACATTTTCTTCATGAACTACTTTATCTTGTAAAGTTCGAATTAATTCCAAACCAGTTCTATCTCCAACATGAGCTAATCTTGGAAAACGATGGCCTCCAAAATTTCTTTGGTTTATTTTTCCATCTTTGGTTCTATCAAACACAGCTCCCCATCTTTCTAATTCTAATATTCTATCTGGAGCTTCTTTGGCATGTATTTCTGCCATTCTCCAATCACCATGTAATTTTCCTCCTCTCATAGTGTCCCTAAAATGAACTTTCCAACTATCTCTATCATCAGCCATTCCAAGTGCAGCCGCCGCCCCACCTTCAGCCATTACTGTGTGTGCTTTACCCAACAAAGATTTTGTTACTATTCCCACTTTTGCTCCAGCTCTTCCAGCTTCAATAGCAGCTCTTAATCCAGCACCACCTGCACCGATCACTAAAACATCATAATCATGTTTTTCAATANTTTCATATTCTTCTTCTATGTTATACTTCATAATATTTCACCCAACAACCAATGGCAATACAAACCTAATGTATAGATCTGAAATTAAGATAGATGTCAAACTTGCCCAAAAATACACATTATGATTAATGTTTAACCTCTTTACTATTTTCCAACCTCTGTATCTAATGTAATTTATCATTGATCTCATAGGTCGGTTCACACTACCTCCAACAACATGTTTGCAAGAGTGACAAGATAATACATATAATGAGAGAAAAGTTGCATCAATGGCTATAATAATTGTTCCTATCCCCCCAGCTAAAGTGTTAAATCCACCTGTAAACAACAATCTAAAAACCTCATAAAGATGGAAAAATGCCAAAATAAAAGCAACACCAAAGAAATATCTATGAAGATTATTCACAATATAGGGTAATTTACTTTCTCCCTTATACTCTCCATGATTTGCCTTTGCTTCAGATATTGCACAAGCAGGCGGATCCCAAAAGAACGCTCGATAGTATACTTTCCTAGCATAATAACACGTTGCTCTAAACCCTAATGGTGCCCAAATTAAAATCAANCCAGGCGATAACCACTCGGGCCATCCTGGAATTTTAATATCTGGATTAAAAAAAGGACTAATAAAATGTGTATNACCAATAAAAAAATCATAATTTCTAAAATCTATGGCTACCGCCCACATCGCATAAATTCCAAAAAGAACTAAATAACCACCTTGAATTAAAGGCATTATCCACCAAGCATCTTTTCTAGATGTTTGAAACCTANTNTCTTCCACCATTGGAAGTTGTACAAATTCTGTCATAATATATCCAACTAATTACAATAAATAACTTAAAAGTAACGACTATGTATGATTTTTTTGAAGAAAAAAACAAATATATATCCATTTTTNNATACATATTTTTGTATTTTTGCACAATAAATCAAACTAAATTTAATATTATTCAAAACCAATTTTTTATCAAAAAAAAATATTAAATTAACTTAATTATCAATCCTCAACTATCAAATATATAACATAATAATTTATCAAATANTTGTAATTGATATTATGTCTAAATTTGTAGATCACCCTCTTATCAAAAAGGATACAATGGAGACCAGAATATATCAACAATTATTATTCACAAAAGCCGTAAAATCAAACTCACTAATTGTCCTACCAACGGGTTTAGGGAAAACGGTCATATTCATAATGGCAATTGCACATTTCATAAAAAAATTTCCAGATAAATCAGTTATAATATCAGCCCCTACAAGACCATTAGTAGATCAACATTTTGAATCATTAACTAAATTTCTTAATATAGATCATAATAAAATTCAAATCATTTCAGGTTCGACACTCCCCATCATTCGAAAAAATATTTGGCAAGAAGCTCAAGTCTTCATTACTACCCCACAAACTCTTAGAAATGATATCATCGATAAAAAAGTAGAATTGCATAAATTTAGTCTAATTTGTTTTGATGAAGCCCATAGAGCAATTGGAGAAGACCCATATGTTTTGTGTGCTCAGGAATTTCATAAGATAAACAAATCAGGAAGAATACTTGGATTTACTGCCTCACCAGGTAATCAAAAGAAAATATTTGAATTAATGAAAAACTTATATCTAAACGATTTCGAATTTATGGATGAAGACCATCCACAGGTAAAACCTTATACTCATAACACAAACGAAGAATTCGTTTGGATAAACTTACCAGAGACATATAAAACAATTTTAACAATATTAGAAACTGAAGTAAAATCACATCTAAAATACCTCAAACAAATCGGAGTAATAAAATCAATTGTTTTATCTAAAAATTCAAAAAAACAATTAATACAAATTCCAAAAAAACTAAATCAAATAAAAAATGAAATTGAAGAAAAAGACTATTTTGAGACACTNGGCAGATATGGTCAACTCATGNTACTATATCAAGCAATGGAAATGATCGAAACTCAAGGAGCACANACTCTTTCAAAATATATTGATGATAAACATATTGAATTTCAAAAAACAAAGAAAAATTCTCTAAAAAGGTTCATAAATAATTCATCTATAATTAAAATCCAAAAACTAACAGATGAATTGTTAAATAGTAATACACTACATCCCAAAATTTCTACTTTAACGAATATTGTGAATAAGCAATTAGATACAAAACCAGACAGTAAAATAATCATTTTTTCAAATTACAAAGCTACTACATCATTCATTGTTGATAAATTGACTAATATTGAAAAAATAAAACCCCATAGATTTGTAGGTCAATCATCATCATCATACGGTAAAGGATTGACTCAGAAAGAACAAAAATCAATAATGAATGATTTTAAAACTGGTAAATTTAATGTATTAGTTAGTACTAGTGTGGGGGAAGAAGGATTAGATGTTGCACAATGTGATATGGTTATTTTTTATGATGTNACACCATCTGCAACCCGATTAATTCAAAGAAGTGGTAGAACTGGGAGAAAAAGAACCGGAAAAATCATTATTCTTATAACAAAAAATACTAAGGAAGAAGGTTATTTTTATGCATCACAAAGACAAAAAAAATCAATTAAATCNTCTATAAAAGATATTAAATCAGCAATAGAAGAACATAAAGAAAACCAAAACCAAACTAATTTAGATTCATTTATTGATCCACCATCAACTATTAATGACGAAAAAAAAATTCTTNAAATATATATTGATCACAGAGAAAGAGGTACCTCAATAATTCGAAAATTACTTGAAAAGAATGTAGATTTAAAACAAGCAANGCTCCCAGTTGGAGACTTTATACTTTCCAATGATGTGGCAATTGAACGAAAAACAACTAATGATTTTTCTCAGACATTAATCAGAGGAGATTTATTTCCTCAACTCATTAAATTAAAAGAAACATATGCAAAACCACTTTTATTAATTGAAGGTGAAAATATCTTCAACTCTTCAATTAGCTCTAATGCAATTTTTGGTGCAATTTCATCAATCATTGTCGATTATAATNTCCCCATCTTATATACATCTAATGAAGAAGAAACTCTTTCCCTTATTCTTACTATCGCAAAAAGAGAACAATTTGAAAGAAAAAGTAAACCAACAATCAAATCAAGTAAATCTACCCAATCGCTTTATGAGGATCAAATATATCTAATATCATCTATACCAAACATAAATCGAACTTTAGCAGAAAGAATTTTGGAATATTTTAAAACTCCCAATCAATTCTTCAACGCAAATTTAGAAGATTTACTCAAAATTCAAGGCATNGGTAAATTAACTGCACAAAAAATATTAGATCTACTATCATCTAAAACAGAAAAAAATATTTAATTACATAATTTCTCTTAATTTCTTTATAGCCTCTGCGATTTTAATCATTTTTTCATGATCCTCTTCATTTTCTAATTCACTCATTAATTTTTCAATTTTATTTTTCAAAGCAATGTTTGCATCATCTTGNATTTTACTCTTATCAAAATCAACATCNTTTTCGTAAAACACTTTCTTTTCACAATTTGCACATTCCATAGATCCATCTTTAAGCTCATAAATAGGATTGTCGCACTCTGGACATGCAAGGTTTAACATTTTTGCACCTGATAACAACAAATCAGTCGCTCTTCTCAAGTTAGTATTAGTCAATATTCAACACCATATTATATGAAGTGGCCTGAGTGGGATTCGAACCCACGNTCAATGCGTCCCGAACGTATCATGATGCCAGGCTTCACTACCAGGCCATCTAATTATGTGAAAGGATTCCATTGAGAGTTCGCAAGNAAAACTAAAATTATCAAGGTACTTGTCATAATCATTACAGCTCTAGGCCCAATTTTGATACCAGGTAAATCTTCATCAAAATATCGCATTAATCCTGCACCAGTTGATGGCATAGGTGCGGACTCTTTCTTACCAGATCCTCTCTTTCTTTGAGACATAATATCACTAAATTACAATTAGATAAAAATGTTATTTCAGTACAAATAAACTATACTTCACTTATTTCTNCATTTATTTTAAAATCATATGTTTNTTTCATTAATATATTTCTTGAAGACGCGTTCCGTCTCCTAATAGACCTACATTACAATCATAACCCGTATTAATACAATTCTTCACAATCATTTCCATAATCTCNGGGTCCCACCCATTCATCCAATCTGCATGTAAGGATGAACCATTAGGGTGNGAGGGATCCATNTCTGAGGAAAGACGCCATGTAATNGGTGAGCCAGTTGTTTCAGTTACATAAAATGCAAAATTATATGAGATTTCAGGAATTGCCACGGGATGTGTATCTGGACACCTACCAGTCCCAACATGTGGGATCTCTGCAGAAATTGGATATGCCATATGACTGCGTTGATCATGTGAAGTAAGATTTTCACCATCCCAACATTGTGGAAACACTATTCTTATTTCAAGTAAATCGTCTATGGGGCAATCAGGTAGATACGCAACATGATCCATCGGATCTCCCTCATCAAATTGTGGTAATGGTGCAACCCANCTTGCACATCGATACTTAGCACTCACAACATCTTGTGGTTCAGATAAACTTTGTCCCGCAATCATAACTAACCCTTGAGGAGGGACATTTATGATATTTGCAGCCAGATGGAATCCACTCTTGTAATAGAATAGAGGTTCAATATACTCTAAACGCTCACCATTTGCTGTGAATAACGATGGAACCCAATATGCGGCTTGGTTAAGTGCTCCCCCCTCACAGGTACTAAAATCAGTAGCATTTTCTAAAGTGTCTATAGTTGTAAATGCATCTGTTTTGGTGAAACCAAAAAAAACATGTTCATGAGCAGCACCNGTCTGTCGAGGATATAATAATGGATCATCATTATTTATATGAGACTCTTTACAATGAGTACGAAAATTCCCTGTACCTGTACCAGAAATATATATTTTCTCATCAGACAATATTCTCCCAGGTTGCAATTGACTTTCATCAGGAGGGTTAACCTTTACAACATCCGCTTCAAAATTTTCTANTACTCCAAATGCCAACAAACCACCAATTAGTACGAGTAAAATAATCATCAACATTATTATGTTTTTGTTTTTACTCCCTCCACTCATTATAGACACAAATTACTTTTATCACTATCAGATAAAAATATTTTTTCAATAGATAAATTAGATACTATCTGTTTTAGATTACTTTTTTTGGTTGTATTACTTCAACACTATTTTTTTCTCTCAGACTAACACTATCAATAATNGCAATTCCAATTCCAATCAATTCTTCAGCTACAGAAAAAANTTGAATAAAATCATCTTTATGAAAATTTTCATATCCCAATATTTGATCATTCTTGATTTTCCCACCATTCCTAAATTTCTTTATCCCAATACTGTCAATCAACATTTTAGGTAAATCTAAAATATCTTCAATTGGCNTAATAATTTTTTTTAGCCCACTCATATCTCCATTTTCTTTATAATCATGAAATGCATCAAATAATTGATGTAATGTTATAGTATCTTTTTCCAAAAATTTTGCCGATGAAATCCTTCTTAATTCTTTCATATACCCCTTTACTCCTATCACTCTCCCAATATCAACACATAATGTTCTGATATATGTTCCCGCTTCACATTCAACATCCAAAAGAAAATCATTACCTCTTATATCTAATAATTCAATATTATATACCGTTCTTTTTCTCAATCGTCTAACTACATTTGACTCTAAAGGAGGNAATTGATAAATTTCACCAGTNAATTCATTCAACACNTCTTTGATTTTTTTNTCATCTACATNATCATTGAATGACATATTACAAATATATCTTTTTCTTGATTTACTCAACCANTTTAATATTTTGGTACCNTTTTGTAATCCAATAGGNANTACTCCTGACACATTTGGATCCAAAGTACCAGAATGACCCGCTTTAGCCAAACCCAAAATTAATTTTACTGTATTTACAACATCATGAGACGTTGGACCAACCGGTTTATCTAGAATAATGAAACCATTTTCAATATATTTCTCACCACTCCTCTCACCAGAATGATCTTCTTTCAATTTAATTTTTTCTAGTTCAATTTTTTCTAAATCTATTATGTTAAAATTACTTGAGTTAATCAATTATGGTCACTGTTATCTAATATACTTTTTCCATCATGAAATTTTTAATATCTTTATCTTTCTCTAATGCGGCCATAACCTTTCCATCATCTGCACCAGCTTTAATCTCCACAGACATATCACTTGGTTCAATATGATTTATGTTCACTCTTCTTCTTTTTATTCCGGTCAAATCCACAGGCCCTGTTATTTCTACAAAATTTCTGTCAATTAATTGTGTTACAACAGCTTTTCTTCCTGCCTCTCTTCCCATTACTTTTGTTACAATTCTTCCTACTGATATTGCTTTCATTTTTCTCATCCTACTCGCCCCGAAACATCGGCGATGAGTATATTACATATATTGAATTATCATTTAAATAATTAAAGATAGATTTTATTTCTTAAGCAAGTTCAACTTCTATTCTTATGTCATCAGGCACATTTAATCTCATTAANAAATGCATAGCTTTTTCATCAGCNTCCAAGTCTATTAGNCTTTTGTGTATTTTCATTTCATAATGTTCCCAAGTTTGAGTTCCATTTCCACAAGGTGATTTCCTCACAGGGATAATTACTTTTCTTGTAGGGAATGGAATTGGTCCCTTCATATTAATACCTGATTTTTCAGATATATTTGTTAATTCATCTGTTATTCCTCGCAAGGAGTCAACACTAGTACTTAATAATCTAATTCTTGCTCTTTGTACCATTCAATTACCTTTGTTCTAAATAGATTAAAACATAGTTTTTTTTATATATTTAGATAGGTTTTACCTTATTCGCCGAAATCTAATTCCATTTTTCAATCATNATTGATAATTATTCTTAATAAATTCATATCTGGATTATTATTATTTGTAAAACATCCTAAATTAATTATAATAACATCTCAGTGATAACAAATGGATGAAAATATCGGTAACCCTTTTGAGAAAATCAATAATATCGAAACATCTCAAGAATTACTAGATATTGCATTTGAAAAATCTCTAAAAACAAATATATCTTCAAGAACTAGATCTGCGATTGAACGATCTAGAAATCATGAATTGAATAGAATTAATACTGCAGCAAATGTAATTGTTGATCGGATAGAGCGTATTATTTCACAATTCCCCACGATCGAAAATATCCATCCATTTTATCAAGAAATGGCAGATTTATTTTGTGGAACAGATGAATTAAAAATTTCNTTATCTAGAGTACATGGTATAACCAAAGCCATACGCTCAATTCAAGATGAAGTAAAAGAAAATCTAATAATCACAGAACATAAAGATGAAAATCGCCAATTAAGAAAACAAGCTTTTGGTCGCTTTTCAAGTTTAGTTTACAGAATTCAACCTTTCTTAGAGGACTTGATCAAAGCAAGAAATAACTTAAGAACACTCCCTAGTTTTAACCCCTATCACCCTACTGTGGTCATCTCAGGTATTCCAAATGCAGGAAAATCCTCTTTTATAAAATCAGTCACCTCAGGTAATCCCGAAATTGCTCCATACCCATTCACAACTAAGTCGATTATATTTGGTCACCGCCCTCTAAAATTTTTCAGCATTCAATTTGTTGATACNCCCGGATTACTTGACAGGGATTTTTTAGAAAGAAATGATATNGAGTTACAAGCAATTTTAGCATTACAATATTTATCTGATTTACTTTTATATTTCATTGATCCATCAGATGGTGCCTCTAACAACATATCGCATCAAATTAATTTATTAAAACAAATTCAAGAATATTACCCATCATCTGATCCAATCATTGTCATCACGAAAAATGATTTAGTCGACTCTAATACCATGGAAAATTTAATCAAACTTTTAGAGGAAGAAAAAATAATAAAAAATTCAAACTATTACTCTATAAACACGGTTACCAAACAAGGATCAGAGAATTTAGTAAATGATATTGAAAACATAATTGAAGATTTAATGATAACTAATCCAAAATTCAAAACAATAGATAATATTGAAATTGANCCTGAATTTATCCAAGAGGAAGAAGATCCATTTTGGAGAGATTANTAACTACACAGATATTGCCTTGGTATTACTCNATTTTATATAAAAAAACNNNATNATTAATAATATGGCTCAAAGTCTAAAAGATATACTTAATGAATTAGGAGGCGACGAACAAAATACNGTTTCAAATAATGTCGCAAATACATCCGCAAAAAACATGGATGNTTTTNTAANANATTTAATTGGNGAAACAAAAAATAACATCATCGCAGTNGGAGTTGGNGGTGCNGGATGTAATGCNATCAATAGACTTGCAACNTCAGATTTTTCAGGNCCTCTTACAGTNGCNGCNAATACNGATGCAAGACANTTATTNGCNGTAAAATCAGATGAAAAAATATTATTAGGCGAAAAATTAACNAGAGGNTTAGGNGCAGGAAANGATCCTAAAAAAGGAAAAGCAGCAGCAGAAGAAAGTGTATTCACCATATCNTCCACATTTAAAGATGCAGATATGGTTTTTGTCACAGCAGGAATGGGNGGTGGTACAGGAACTGGTGCAGCAGCAGTAATTGCTCAACAAGCTAAAGATCAAGGCGCACTAACTGTCGGAGTATGNACATTACCATTTGANATGGAGGGNGAAACAAGAGCTACACATGCAATGGAAGGNTTAAAAGAATTATTTGATGCNTGTGATACAGTNATTGTTATCCCAAATGAGAAACTAATGGATTTAGTCCCTCATTTACCAATNTCACTTGCATTTAAAGTCGCAGATGAAATATTAGTTAGAGCAGTCAAAGGTATCGTAAACTTAGTAATTACCCCTGCATATGTTAACGTTGATTTTGCTGATATAAAACAAATTCTCAGACAGGGTGGTACATCTGTAATTGGGATGGGTGAAGGAGAAGGAGAAAACCGCATTGAAGATGCACTCCGAGAAAGTTTAAGTAATTCATTATTAGATGTCCAAATCATGGATTGTAAAGCAGCCTTAATCAATATTTCCGGAGGTGACACATTACAATTGAAAGAAGTAAGAAGGTGTGTTCAAGCAATTTCTCAGGAAATGGGNGAAAAAAGNGAAATAATCTGGGGAACTCAAGTAGATCNAANACTNGGAAACAAAATACAAGTAACAACTATTTTATCAGGAGTNTCTAGTCCATATGATATCAATCTTGAAANTGAAGNNGATGAAATTTCTGAAATTGTAGAAAAAATAAANGAAGATGATGGAGCACCCAAAATNACAAGTATTTGGGAATAAATCTANAATNTAAGGGTAAATCATGAATATTATCATTGCTGAAACTGCGATTGATTTAGTTCCAGATGATTGGTTAACCAATCCTAAAATAAAAAAATATTATAAAAAAAATAAACGTAAACCAATTATTGATGGTTCTATACATCAACATTTGCTGAAATCAATNCCATTAGAAAATCGAAAAGATCGTCCNGATATTCTTCATTTTTCACTATTATTNGCATCNGGATATCAAAAAATCATANCAAATCTAAAATTATTTTTTTCAACTAAAACCNAAACTTTCGAAGTCATGCCTGAGACAAAATTACCTAGATCCCAATNTAGNTTNAACGGTATNCTTGAATTACTNCTCAGTAATCAAAATAAATCTCCATTGATACAAAATTCAAACTTACCTCCGCTCACNGTAGANAATACAATNTTGTTCTCAACCAAAGGTCGTGATTTAGATCCAACTGATTTTCAAAAATCGAATTTCATATTTGGTGGTTTTGCTCATGGTTCATTTGATGATNAAAAATATTCACAATTCCAAAAAGTCAAATTAATAGACCAACCTTTAGAACTATGGACNNCTTTATCTTTATTTTTAGGAAACTATAANACTTACCTNAATGAATTATAGGAATTTANTATCTATTTTTTTTTAAAATACATGTNTTTCCTCTTATGTCTTTAACTGTTGAATTCGTCATTTTCGCTAATTGACTCGCACCATTATCCATATCACCAAAACTATCAACATCTAGAAATCTTACTTTAATGAATTTTTTATTTTTAAATTCACCAATAATTTGTTTAATTAATCCCTCATTTAAACCATTCTTTCCAACTTGAACATTTACCTTACCATGAAGGACATCAGTATAATTTTCTTTAACCATATTTCCTCANAGTATTATTATTTTATATTCTTTTCTCACCCTAACACAATTTTCATAATTTAATTAAATGGTATAACATAATTTTTTTGAAATATATGTAATAGATAGAATGTTTTAATAAACATATGCAAATACCAATTATATAAAATAATTAAGGTAATATTATGACGACCGCATATGATGTCACAGCTGATACATTAATCAACAGAATGGCAACAGAATTAAAATCAATACCTGAAATTTTACCACCTGATTGGGCTCCATTTGTAAAAACAGGTGTTAGTAGAGANTTGCCTCCAGAAAATCCAGATTGGTGGTATATTCGTTCTGCAGCTGTCCTACGAAAAATATATTTACGTGGNCCTCTTGGAACTAGAAGAATAAAAACCATGTATGGGGGAAAGAAAAACTTAGGTTCAAAACAAGAAAAATCAAGACCTGGTAGTGGAAGTGTTGCAAGAAATGTATTAAAACAATTAGAAGCGGCACAACTAGTAGAAAAAGTTCCTTCAGGACGACAAATCACTGCTAGAGGAATGTCTTTTGTTGATAATATTGCCCATTTATGTACACAATAAGTGATAAAAATGAGCGATGATCTAGATGCGTTAAGACGTAAGAGACTTGAGGAATTGCAAAAACAAAATACACCTCAAACCACTGATACAGAAAATTTAAAACAACAAGAAGAACTTAANAAACAACAAGAAGCTCAAAAACAAGCTTTTCTCCGATCTATATTATCAGACAAAGCAAAACAAAGATTGACCAATATACGTTTGGTTAAACCTCAATTAGCAGAAAACATAGAAAACCAATTAATATATTTATCTCAATCAGGAAGAGTCATCGGAAGAGTTTCAGAAGAGCAACTTTTAAACCTATTAAAAAAATTACAAGATAGGAAAAGAGATTCCTCAATAACTTTCAAGAGGGTGTAAACTATGGCAAGGAATAAAATTTATCCGAGAAAGAAAAGATATGCAAAAGCTATGAGATCAAATCTACCTGTTCCCACATGGGTAACCATAAAAACAGGAAGAAAAGTTAGNCAACACCCTGGAGAACGAAATTGGCGATCTCACACCATTAAGAGGTAAATAATATGTCACACCAAGTAGTTGAAGAACGAACTTATACTATACCATTTTATCCCTTTATGAATTCAATTCCAAGAACTAAAAGGGCATCAAAAGCTGTAAAATTAGTAAAAGAATTTATAATGAAACATATGAAAGTGGATGAAGTTTGGTTAGCACAAGATGTGAACGAATTTATCTTCAAAAGAGGTATGCAAAAACCACCACGAAAGATTACCGTTCGGGCCGAAAAAGGAGATGATAATGTCGTTGCAATTTATCTCGCAGGTCTCGCACCCGAAGAGGCATTTACAACACAAACAGTTGAAGTAAAGGCCCAACCAACAGAAGANGAAATAGATCTTGAAGAAGAAGACTTTGTTGAAGAAGAAGACGACGAATAATCATTTCATNANNATCAGGAGTATCTATAATGGACATCCAATCAATTGATATATTGGGTAATTCAAGTATCGGTATATTTGGATTAAGTACAAANAANTATTCCATCATACCATATGGAATAAAACCTAACATTCAAACTATAATCAAAGATACTTTAGGAATTCAACCGATTGAAACTACCATAAATAATTCGAATTTAATTGGTNTATTTTGTACAGGCAATAATAAAAATTTACTCATACCCAAACTAACAAATTCATATGAAATAGAAACCATTTCAAATCTTCTTCCAGAAGACTCTCAACTTCATATAATTGACTCAAAATTAACTGCCCTTGGAAATATTATTGTTACTAACGATAGCAAGACTATAGTTAGTACTGAATTTACATCTGCAGAACAAAAACAAATTTCAGATGCTCTTGATACCGAATTAATATCCAAAGATATCATGAACACAACAATAGTTGGTTCATTAATTTANGGTAATCAAAATGGAATTTTAGCTCATCCACTTATCAGTGATGACGATTTAGATTTCATTGAAGATTTTTTTAATACGAAAGTGGACGTTGTCACAGTAAATAGGGGAACTCCATATCCACGACCAGGATTAATGGGAAACGATAATGGCGTGCTAGTTGGTTCAGACACTACAGGACCAGAAATAATGCGAATATTTGATGTATTGGTAAAAAATTAATATTTATTTTATCTATCTAAATCTCCAACACAAAGATCAATTGATCCCATGACTGCAGGAATATCAGCTAATTTACCACCGATAACTAAAGGTGTCAAAACCTGTAAATTATTAAATACGGGACTTTTGATCCTACATCTGTAAGGATTTGTTTTTCCATCACTTACTAAATAAAAACCACCTTCCCCTCTTCCAGTTTCAATTCTTCTATATACCTCACCAGCTGGAGGTCTTCTTGGAACATCCATATTTCTAAAAGAATCTGTCGCTTTCAATTCATTATATTTATCCCATACTTGCCAACATATATTTATGGACTCTTGCATTTCTTCTAATCTNACTCTATATCTGGCAAAAGAATCNCCTTCAGTTCTTACAGGAACTTTAAATTTCAATTTATCATAACCCCAGTATGGATCATCTCTTCTGACATCAAAATCAACACCACTTGCTCTCGCAACAGGTCCGACGGTACCATAATTCATAGCCATCTCTTTGCTCATTACTCCAATACCTTGAGTTCTAATTCTGAAAATTTGTGCTTCTTCTAATAAATCTATAAACTCATTATGCAATCTACTAAATTCACTAAATCCATCTTGCATTTTTTTCTCAATNTCAACAGGTAAGTCAGCCCANACACCACCGATTCTTACATAATTATANGTCATTCTTGCACCAGTTATGGCTTCAAGCATATTAAGAATAATTTCCCTAGCATTCATTGGATAAATTAACATTGTTAATGCACCAATATCTACACTCATTGCAGCTAACCATAAACAATGACTAGCAATTCTTTGCATTTCAAGAGTCAGAATTCTAATTAATTGTGCCTTTTCGGGTATATCAATTTGATAAATACCTTCAATTGAATGGGTATATGCACTAGACCAACTATGTGACTCTACATAACATAATCTATCACAAATAGGTATTCCTTGTTCATATGATCTATTAGTTAATAATTTCTCATAACCTCTATGAAGATAACCAATTTGTGCATCTCCACCAACAATAGTTTCACCATCTATTGTTAATCTTAAAGACCATAAACCATGCATCGATGGATGCTGTGGNCCCATAAATAAATTCATTTCAGTTTTCTCAGACATTATTAAAAGTCCTCCGGTTTTCTATATACAGGCCTTTTATACACATAATCCTCTCTTAAAGGATGACCTTCCCAATTTTCTGGNAATAATAATCTTCTCAAATCTGGGTGATTTTCAAATTTNACACCTAACAAATCATATGTTTCTCTTTCATGCCAATTCATTCCTTCCCAAATCGGAGTTAGTGACTCAACTACACCATTATCTCTATCAATTTCGACTTTCAATACCATTAAAACTGGATAATTAGGATTACCAATATGCCATGAGACTTCCATTTTATCTTTATAATCAGTCCCTGTACACATGTTTGGTATAGTAAAACCCATCTCATGTTTTAAGAAATTTGCAACATCAATCAAATTTTTTGGATCCAAAGCTANATCAATTCTATGTTCTTTGATATTTTCTAATTCTGGTAAACCTATGACTTGGTCAAATTCTTTTCTAAGTTTAAATAATAATTCGTCTTCCATATTTACATCCACCTTAATGCATTTCTTTTCCACCAATATCCAAATCCAACCATTAATAGTGCAACAAATATACCTGCCATNATCATTGTTGNNGTTAATTGATCNCNANNATCAATNTATCTCACAGAAAGTGCCCATGCCAATAAAAATGAGGTAACTACATCAAAGATAACAAAAATTAANGCAAATACATAGTATTGAAAATTAAATCTTGTCTGAGCCTCTCCAATNGGTACTTCACCACATTCATATGCGATAAAAGCACCCAAACCATCAATTTGATTATCTAATTTACGTTTAGGTCCCAATGCTTGATTTAAAAACATGAACGCAACCACTGTCAATACTCCAAGTATAAACAAAATGAACGCGGATATATACTGATCTAGAATATAGGCTTCCATATATTACAACTTTAGATTAAATATTTCTTATAATAATGTTGACATCGGTTCTGATAATAATCAATACATTCGCATTTCTTAAAATCAAAAATTCTATTTATTAATCTCTATGAATTACNCTTTTTATAATTGAATTTATCAAATTTCTTTCTTTCTCNGTTATNATATCATCTTTTTGNGAAATTTCATATGCATTTTCCAATAAAATTTTTCTAAAATCCATTAATCTATCTACACCAATTTCAGATTTCAAACTTTCTTCATCAATGTTTGTCGACCCCATTCTTAAATTCTGCACATCTAATTTTACTTGTTCCAAAATTGCCAATTCATCTTTAGTAATTTCTCCGTCTTCTAAAGCAATTAATAAAATTTTATTCATCATTTCTTGAATTACTAAATCCTCATCAAGATTCATCATTTATATCTATACGATACCGCAAAAATTCATTTAAAAAATCTTTCCAATTCAAAATCATAAACCAATAATATTTGTTTGTAATAATCNCACACATCAATATTCCATTAAGTCACTATCGATAATATTAAAGAGAAGTTTCCATGAGAGTAATTGAGGGCTGGTAGCTCAGACCGGTAGAGCGCTTCGCTTGCACCGAAGCGGCCGCGGGTTCAAATCCCGTCCAGTCCACTTTTTTTTTAACATCCACCTGTCAATTTACAATTATACATAGTTTGAAGGATAAAAAACGATACAAATAATAATAATACTCCTAATAATTGATAGCTAGTTGCTCTATCTGGGTTATGTGGGTCNGTAGTAGCTTCATATATTAAATANAAACCAGCAGCACCTAAAAACATAATAATACCTGCGACTAAACCTTCTATCAAAAATTGTCTATCTTGATCAGCAAAAATTAAAACNGGATTACCTTGCGAGTCAGATCCTCTTGCGAATGGTTCTTCAACTAAATCATATACTCCTCCAGAGAATATATACAANACACTAAGAAATATTAATCCATAAATGAATGAATTAGGAATACTTGTCGGTATCGCAACTTTAATTCTATAGAATGAAAAATTTGGTCTTTTCAATCCAGGTATCCATGGGAGCTCTAATTTTTCTGACATAAACTATCCCTATTATAAGGTACTAATTATTTGAACTTTCATTCATTTTTAAAACCTATTATACCTTCTTCATAATATAATAATAGCAATATTAAATCTTTAAATATTATATATCTTAGAATCAAATATAGATATGGTAAATCTAGACGCATTAANTAAAACCCCATCTTTAAATGCAGTATTTACAAAACCACCTCTAAAACCAATAACAATTTATGATAATCCTCTCAACCTTACAGAAATGAATACTCTAATAATTGATGTCAACAGAAAATGGTCATCAACTACATTACCATCNTCAAGTCATATTCTNCAACCAAACACAAAAACCGANCTTTTAAATCTTCTAATTGAACTNCCTCTTTATATNAATCCTAGATTGGAATTAATATGGGTAGATGAACTACCAAATTACTTTCGAGATTTTCAAAATGAACAAACTCAACAATTTCAAAATATGTCTGCATTAGGTCTTTCTTTATCCTTACTCAAACAAATTTCAACAGATCTCCCAATTTTTTTCACTACATATTCAAATTCATATAATCCAGATGCTCCAATCTTTCCTCAACACACAAACTATTACTCAGATAATATTTTAAAATTTGAAATTGTTGATAATGAAATTGTAGTAAGTAATAAGACAAAAAATAATGATTATTAACTTGCGAAAANTATATATCCATAATTTAAAAATCATAAATATCTTTATTTATGTAAATGCAATAAATATATAATTAGTAGATATCTCTATCTTTAATAATAAAGATTATTTTTATTATACCGAGAAGTCTAAATTCAACCATAAAAAAATTTAGGCCCTTAGAGGAAAATAAAATGAGCGAAGTAATTCCTGTCAAAATCAATGGAAAAACATTAGAAGAAGTTATTGAAGAACTACAAAATAAATACAATATTGTAGGACGAGAAGTAGAATTAAAGTTGGCATTAGCTGCCAAATTAGCAAAAAAGCATTTACTTTTAGAGGGAGATGTAGGTGTTGGTAAAACAACACTTGCACANGCAATAGCAAATTANTTTTCATTAGATTTAGAAAGAGTTGATGGAGATGACAGATATAGTGCAGCNAGGTTGGTTGGACACTTTGATCCACCTATGGTAATGCAAAAAGGATATTCAAAAGAATCATTCGTTCAAGGTCCTTTAGTCAGTTCAATGCAAAAAGGTTCAATGTTATTCCTCAATGAATTGAATAGAATGCCAGAAGGGACTCAAAATGTATTATTAGCTGCAATGGATGAAGGTGTAGTAATNGTACCCAAATTAGGAGAAATAAGAGCAGCTGATGATTTTTATATTATCTCATCAATGAACCCACAAGAATTCGTCGCCACAACACCATTATCTGAAGCACTCAAAGACCGATTTGCCTGGATCAGATTAGAATATCAAACNGAAGAAGAAGAAAGAGAAATAGTCGCCATCAAATCTGGCGTATCTGATGAACAAATCATTGATCCTGTTGTACGAATAATACGAAAATCAAGAGATTGGAATGATTTAAGAAGAGGTAGCTCTATAAGAGGTGCAATCGATTTCGCAAGTATTCTTCAATACTTAGATAAAACCCAACCTAAATCTTGGTTAGATGCAGGTATAATGGCTTTATCTACAAAAGTAGAATTAGAGGATGGGGTCGATAAAAGAGTAGAAGATGTCGTTAAAGATATCATCCACGAAGTTTTGGCAGACCAAGATTTTTTTTGAATAAGGAGCTCTTCTCAAATGGGGAGATCTCCGAAGACTTAGCCCGACAACTCTCATCGATGAGAGGCAAAATGGATAAAGATAAAATCCTAGAGGCGGAAATTATAACNGGTAGAAGATCAAAAAATCAATATCATAAACTATCCAAAGGTATGAATTTCATGGAAATCAAAAAACATGCAGACACCGCAATTCAAATGGACAATGTACCTGCTATTCAAGGTATGGCTATGACAAATCAAATGGCTGTTGCCGAACAACTATCAAGTTCTGAAGGATATCAAATGCTTTCTAGAAGAGCCTCGGCAGGAGATAACACAGCACCAAATCTCTTTTTCATGTTACGAGGAAATCTATCAGAAAGGGCCAGACCAATTTTCCGTAGATTAGCTAGAAAAAGCATTATTAAAATTTCAAAAGGTATCACAGGACAAGGTCTCCGTGGAGACGTACTAGTTCGCACAGAATATAGCCCCGGTTCAGATGAATTTGATGATGAATTAACATTAGAAAATTTCATGGAAAAAGGAATTTTATCATATGAAGATATTATTGCAATAGAAAGAAGACAAAAAACTAAATCAGGTGTTTTAATCTTTGACACTTCAGGATCATTATATGGAGGTAAATTTACTGTTGCAGCAATTGCNGTCGCAGTTATGGCCTACCATTTAGAACATGACACATTCTCGGTTGTATTATTCAATACTAAAGCATATGTGATAAAAAGAACAAATGAAAAAGTAGATATAAATGAATTAGTCAATCGAATATTAGACTCTGAAAGCGCAGGATATACAAATATAAGTGAGGGTCTAGAAATAGGTGGTATTGAATTATCAAAAATGCGAGGTAATAATAAGTTNGCAATTTTNGTCACTGATGGAGTTTTCAATAAAGGTGGAGATCCTCGAAGACAACTTTATCGTTTCCCCAAACTACATATTTTAGGTCTCCCCTCTCAACATGATTGGGGTCGAAGATTAGCATCAGATATGGCTAGAAAAACTAGTGGACGATTTTCAATGGTATCATCTCATGAAGATGTTCCAAAAGCCCTCATGAATTTATTAAGACATACTTAAAAATAAAAAAAAATTAATTTTTTTCTTTGATTTTATATGATAAGTAATATTTGATGAAGTTTTTTTTTCAATATGGATGAAGACAGAAAAGCAATAAAATTTTTGTTAAGCAATAATTACATTGTATCACCTAATTCAAAAACTGTTTTTCGCAATCATTCAGATCCAATGGCATTGGCAAAAAAATTCATAGAAACATTTTCGACAGATATAAAGTGTGATGAATTTACTTTAACAAAATTAATCAATAATACAAATCAATCATCAACCCCTAATTACAAANTGAACATTCAACCACCAATTTCTCNTAAAATCCCCACAATTAAAAAAAAATATACAATCAACACAAAAATTGATGATTTAACAGATTTACATAATTATGAACCTAAATTTTCAATAATTCAAGAACCTATTTTATCTGATAATTTAGTTGGTGATCTAAATGACATGGTGGGTTATTTTCAAAACCGATACAAAAAATTATCAAATATTCTCAAAAGAAGAGCCGATCTATCTAATTTTCATAAAATCAATGAAGTTAAAAAAGAACAAAANAACATCTCCGTTATAGGTATGTTGTCTGAAAAAACAATAAATTCTGAGAACTCTGCCCAACTAATATTAGAAGATCCCCATAACGAAAAAATATTAGAAGTGATAGTATCTGATCCAATATTAGTTGAACAAGCAACACAAATCATGTTAGACTCTGTCATTTGTGTGAAAGGGAATGTTAATCCAAAAGGAATGTTTTTTGCAACTCATATCATCCTACCCGATATTCCTTCAAAACCAATAAGTAGTCAAAACTATGCAGATGAAACTGTTCATGTTGCATTCTTATCTGACATTCATGTAGGTTCAAAAGGCTTTNTAGACAAACCAATGGATAAATTTATTGATTTTTTAAATGGAAAAGGAGAAAATCTTCACCTACAAAAACTAGGTAAAAATACAAAATATGTTATGTTTTCTGGTGATGTAGTAGATGGTGTTGGTATTTATCCAGGACAATTAGATGAACTCGCTATGGACTCTATTCATGACCAATATGATGCCTTTGGAAGCTTTCTTGAAAGAATACCCGAGGATGTTCAAATGGTAGTAATACCTGGTAACCATGACATGGTGAGATCTGCAGAGCCCCAACCAAAAATTCCAGAAAGATATGCCCCAACATTATCAAAAATGGAAAATGTTCATTTACTACCTAATCCATCTCAAGTCTCATTACATGGAGTTAATACTTTACTTTATCATTGTACATCATTACCTGATATGATTAACAATATACCTGGTATGCAAATTGATAAACCAATTGAAGTAATGATCAACATGTTAAAAGCTCGACATCTCGCACCAATGTGGGGGTCCAAAACACCCTTAGCAACTGAACCAGAAGATCATTTGGTTATTGATCCTATCCCAGATATCTTTCATGGTGGTCATGTTCACATTAATGGTTATGGTAAGTATAAAGGAGTTCAAATCGTAAACTCAGGAACTATGCAAGCTCAAACAAGTTTTCAAAAATCATTAAACATCGATCCAACACCAGGGCAGGTAACTCTACTTAACCTAAAGACTAGAATACCAAGTCAATTAGATTTCATGTAAAAATTACTAAATAATTTTGTTTTATTTGTTACCCTTTTTTAGAACAAAATTAATTAANTTTATTATGAAAAATAATGGTGAGATTTCCCTTGATCCAAATAATTGGGATGAAATCCGTAAATTAGGTTATCAATCAATAGATCTAATGATCGAATACCTATCAAATATTGAACAAAATAAAGTTTGGAAACCCATTCCCCCTAAGACAAAAGAATACTTCTCATCATCAATTCCTCTCAAACCTCAATCAACAAATGAAATTTTTGATGATTTCATTAATAATATTTTACCTTACCCTTCAGGGAATATCCATCCTCGATTTTGGGGTTTTGTCAAAGGCACAGGGACTCCTACAGGTGCAATCGCAGAATTATTAGCCACAACTATGAATTCTAATACTGGTGGTGGTGAACACATCGCAAATTATGTTGAATTACAAATTATTGAATGGGCAAAAGAAATGTTAAATTTTGATAAAAAAGCTAGCGGTTTAATTACATCAGGTTGTTCAATGGCGAATTTGACTGGTTTAGCCGTTGCCAGAAATGTAATGTCAAATAATGACATTCGTAAAGAAGGTCTAAGATCAATGAGTCAAGATTTTGTAATATATGGCTCTGACCAGATACATAGTTCAATAAAAAAATCTATTGAAACTCTCGGTATTGGGTCTAATAATATTACCCTAATACCGACTAATGACAAATTTGAAATGGATNTAGAAAATTTAGAAAAAACAATACAAGATGATATTTCAAATGGTAAAATTCCAATGGCAGTTGTTGCGAATGCAGGGACTGTAAATACCGGTGCTATTGATCCATTAAATAAAATAGCAGAAATCACAAAAAAATATAAAATATGGTATCATATTGATGGTGCATTTGGAGCACTAGCAAAAATTGTCCCCGAATATGATGATATTATGTTTGGGCTTGAGTTAGCCGACTCAATAGCATTTGATATGCATAAATGGATGTATATGCCATATGAAATAGGATTAATTTTAGTGAAAGATCCAATCGCTCATAAACTTACATTTAGCCTTCGGCCAGATTATTTATCAGAAGAAACACGAGGCTTTTCTTCATTTAAAAACTGGGCAACNGAATATGGTATTGAATTATCACGTGGTTTCAGATCACTTAAGGCCTGGTTCTTGATTAAAGAACATGGCTTTAAAAAATATCAATTATTAATCCATCAAAATATTAAACAAGCTAGATATTTAGGTACTTTAATTGAGGCTTCTGATCAATTAGAAATTTTAGCTCCAATCGCTCTTAATATCGTGTGTTTTAGATTTATTTTTTCAAATAAAGATGATGCCATTAATGACTCTCTCAACAAAGAAGTTCTCCTACGAATACAAGAAGAAGGTATCGCATTATTTTCATCTACAATATTAAACAATAAATATGCACTAAGAGTTGCAATTACAAATCATAGGACAAAAATGTCAGATATAGATCTTACAATAAGTAAAATCTTAGAAATTGGAAACACTCTTAAGAAATAAAAATATCAGTCAAAAGAACTTAAAAATTCATCAGATTTTTTACTCAAATCAATCATACTTATTTCATTCACATTAATAACTTTTTTAGGTTCATCACCATAGGTATCNTCAATAACTCTTCCTTTAACCATGAATTCTTTCATTACTAATTTTTGTGTAGCTGCATTTTGATCAGATAACTCCTCCATTTTCATTTTTGCTTCTAATGCATCTAAACCGATCAATTTCTCTGCCACATCATCAAAAACTTTTATGTCTACAGTATCAGTTCCATCATCCAAAACCAATGATAAGATGACTCTCCACCTCCCACTCATGTCTCCATGGTCATTGCAAACTCCTTTATTTTCATTTTCAGAATATTCATTTAGTTTCTTTCTACAATCAGAACAACTCATGTAAAAGTTAGGAGAATATGATTTGACAATGGTTCCGCTTACTTCAACTAACGAAGCAACTGAAAGACTATTCAAACTTGTTTTTACATAACTATTAGGGTTATTTTGTAATTCAGATGCAGTCTGAAATACGGGTATCTCAATTTCTAAATCAGTTTCTTCCACAGTTGTNTTTTGATTTATNGAAACTGATGCATCATATTCACCTGCTGGAGTTATTTTTACATTTTTTAATAATAATGCATCCCCCTCAGAATATTTGGATATCTTCCCAATATTATCATTCCATGCTGCTATTCTTCCTGGCATAGCTTCACTATCTAAAAAGCTCATATTCAAAACTTCCAATGTTCTTCCATCTCTCTCAATTGTATTCACATCATAAATTCTAGATATTTTTACTTTTATTGCCATTCCATTCGAAGNTTCCTTTACATCNGATAATTTTACTAATTTCATTTCTCTATCATAATCATCCAATTTTTCACCCTTTGATATGTCGGTTATTGTTGAATAATCCCCTACAGATAATTCAATTTCTTTTGAATAATCACTTAATTTAGCAGAAACATTNTCTAATTTTACAATCATATCAACCTTATATTTTTCAATATTTTCNGCATGATTNCCCCATAACGTCACTCTTCTTTGAAATGATTTGTCTTGAATAGTTAAATTTCCAACATATCTGGTCTCTCCATCTCTATCAAAACTATTTTTATTTCCAACCAAAACAATTTTNCCCATAACAATTAAGTTTCTCTCACCATCTTCAATTTCACCTAAATTATTAACTTCTCTTAACTCTTGATTTTCATTAATTTCAATATTTTCTAATTTTTTATCTTCAACATTTTTTATTATAGAATATGAGTTGAAAGTCAATTCCTTTCCATAATCTGAAGACCCAACTCTTAAATCAGTAAGTTCTACTACATCATTTATTTTCAATTTTTGTAATTTCAAAGTATTATCATCCCAAAAAGTCACTCTACTTTTNCCCCCATCATCCATTATATTTATCGAACTTACCAATCCTTTACTACCATCTTTTTTTGTAAATTCTGTAACCTTTTCTCTTTTAGAAACAATCTTAACCCTAACAGATACATCTACNCCATCATTTAAATTTTTTAAATTTTTCAATAAAGCAAAACTTGCCACCTCAACTTCAGGAAAATCTTTAATTAAATTTTCATCGGTTATAAGGTCCATAACACTTTGCCCAGTTAAAGATAATTCAATTTTATCTTGATATCCTTTCTTTGCATTTACGTTAGTTAATCTTATTACACTNCCATTTGTAATTTCTTTTATTTCCANCTCNGCAACTTTATTATCCCAAAAGGCCACTCTAACACTACTATCTTTGTCTATTAATTCTATATTTTTTACTTTACCTTGAGATCCATCTTTTCTAGAAAAGGTATTTGTCGGAAATATTTTGGCAACACGCCCTAAGATAGTTACATTGGCCATTCCATCACTTAAATCCTTAATTCCAATTTTTTTCTCTTTTGAAACAGTCACATTTATCCCCAAATTACCTGCTACAACATAGAAGGCCCCATTTTGGTCAACCATATTGTCCATTTCTTCGATAACATCATCAATCATTTTCATGATTTCTTCTTTGGAATGTTTTGATTTATCTGCTAATATTGCAACCTTATCTTCTAAATTATNNTCTAACATATTCAATATTTTCTCCAATCCCTAAATTTAATAAATTTTTGCTACATCTTNACAAGATGATCATATAAATAAAAAGATAAAGGGACATTAATCAAACTGAACATNTACCTTACAAGGCTCATCCACATTANTTATTATTGGAAAGGATCCATTACGCATTTCGTAAATTAATGTCTCAGAACTTCTAATAACGTAATTTAACCTTTCTAAAACAATTATCGTTGTAATCTAACTTTACCTTTATATTAACTAAGCTTTTGCTTGATTATGCGAGTAAATAAAAATATATTTTTTACTTGAAGACTCTCTGTTAAAATAACCATGAATGGAGTAATGGGAGCTGGAAAGTCGGTTTATTATACTACTACGGTATATATTAAATTTCATTTGTTGCATACTTACACGTATTCTTGTATTACATAAAATACAAATAAATACATAATTTTTATGTAATGGTCAAAATGTTTCATTTTTTGAAACATCTTCCTATTATCCTCAATTTTGTGGGTAATACTGATCCAAGAGAGACCATTAGCGTAATTCTGCCGAACAGTAAATTATGGATACCTTGGCTTCTATACCGAAGAAGGGCGTGGCAAGCTGCGATAATCTATGGGTAGCCGCATGCAGGCTATGATCCATAGGTACCCGAATTGGAATCCATTCATTGTCCAAAAAGCAATGAAAGGCCCCTTAGGGCCGGGGAACCCTCCGAACGAAAGCATTCAAGTAGGAGGTGGAAAAGAAATCAATTTCGAGATTTCCTTAGTAACGGCGAGTAAAAAGGAAACAGGTCAAACCGAATGAGTATAAGAAATTATATTCGGATGTGGTGTTGAGGACTAGTGTCAACGCGTAAGTTTTAGAAACTGAATTTTGTTTGGAACACAAAACCATAGAGGGTGACAGTCCCGTAAGTGTATAAAACATGCTACGAGCATTAGTATCCAGACTAGGGCGGATTGGTAATTCCGTCCAAACCTCCAGAACCAACTGGAAAGCCTAAATATTAATAGAAGACCGATAGCGAACTAGTAACGTGAGTGAAAGGTGAAAAGTAGTGGTAAAACACAGTGAAAAGAGCTTGAAATAATTTACTTAAAGAGTGTAATGGCGTCGAAGGAAAGAGACTCATCGAATCTAACGGTTGNGAAACCTTCTTGAGAGATGAGTTTACCAGCGTCATTGCGTCAGTCTTGAAACACTGGCCAGGGAGTTTATTTATGTGGTGAGGCTAAGATCATATCTGTGCCGTAGGGAAACCAACCAGCCCGCAATATTATGAGGGGCGACGTCTGAAAGGGCGTGAAATCACATGAATAAGATGCGAAACGAGTTGATCTATGCGTGGGCAGGTTGAAGCCTTGGGAAACTAAGGTGGAGGACCGAACGGTTGCTGATATACAACTCGCTCCGCTGACCTACGTATAGTAGTCAAAGGCTAATCTAAACTCGTGATAGCACATTAAAACCGAAGTGGTGCCGCAGACCAGCGTTGGACGAAAGAAATTTGAAGGTAGAGTACAGACAGAGTCGGAAAGGGCCTTCACGGGCTCGCCACTCCATCTAACTCCGAATGTCAAATTCTTGTAGACTCCAGCAGTCGGGTGGGTCGCCGTAAGGGTGATCACCGAGAAGCGAATAAGCTTGATCTGGGTTAAGGGCCCCAAATGTCAGTTAAGTGTTAAGCTGAAGGGCGTCGTATCGCGAAGACAATGAGGTGGTAAGCTTAGAAGCAGCTACCCATTAAAAAGTTCGTACTAGATTACTCATCGAGCGGTACGGCCCTGAAAATGGACGGGGCTCAAACTGACTCCCGATACCCAGAGGCGTATATTAATACGATCCGGTAGGTTTTCGATGGCATAGGGTAGAAGCAGGTTGGAGATGACCTGTGGACCTTTGTCATGTGCAGATCCTGGTAGTAGTAGGCAGAAAACATGGGTGAAAACCCCATGGGTCAAAAAGGCAAGGGTTCCGAGGCAATGTCAATCAGCCTCGGGTAAGCCGGTCCTAAGCGTAACCTTATTATGGTCATCGCAAAAGGGAAGCAGGTTAATATTCCTGCGCTGCGCCTGAACTCGGTAACGATAGAATATGATCGGACGCTTGTAGATAGGTTCTTGTGGACCGTCGTCCAGACTAAGTGTATAAGTCCTAGGAGTTGCGTTGAGCAGAGAATTGGACAAAATCACGAATGGCCACCCAATAGTGGGGGGTTGAATTGATTTCTAAAAGCCCATGAAAACGATCATATTTACTAATGGCGCATCCGTACCTAAACCGACACGGGTGTCCTTAGGCTTAGAAGGCTAAGACCTCTTGGAGTAATGTAGTTAAGGGAATTCGGCAAATTAGGCGAGTAACTTCGGGATAATCGCTGCCTTTAGACGTTTTGCGTCCGAAGGTGTCACTAACATAGGGAACCCAACTGTTTAACAAAAACATAGCAAACTGCTACGCGGAAACGCTTTGTATAGTTTGTGAATCCTGCTCCGTGCTCGTAAGTTAAAGCCGGGTACAACCGGCCTAAGCTCGAGTTAACAGCGGGAGTAACCATGACTCTCTTAAGGTAGGCAAATGCCTTGTCGGATAATTACCGACGTCCATGAAGGGAACAATGAGGTTCCCCCTGTCCCTAACTAGAATCCAGTGAACCTACAGTCCGGCGAACAGTCCGGAGAGACCTGACGGGAAGAGAAGACCCTGAGAGCTTTACTACAGCTTCCAGTTGTGTATGCGGTTATCATACAGAGCGTAGTTAGGAGACTTTGAAGATTTATCCCNGGGTAAATTGGAGTCAACAATGGAACACTAACTATGATGACTGCGTATGCTCACCTGATGCGTCGGGGACACCTGGAGGTGGGTAGTTTGGCTGGGGCGGCACGCCTCCGATAAGAAAACAGAGGCGCCCAAAGGTTGACTCAGAAGGGTCAGAAATCCTTCGTAGAGTGCAAGGGCATAAGTCAGCTTTACTGTGAGCACGAAAATCCTGCTCGCTGTTACGAAAGTAGGGCCTAGCGATCCATCCTGATCCTCCTTGGTGGGGGCGGGTGGTGACAGAAAAGTTACCTCAGGGGTAACAGAGTTGTCGCGGGCTAAAGTTCACACGTTGGTTTTATAACCTCGGTGATTTAGTTCATACAAACCCTTTACTTTTCTGAAAATATCGCAAAATAGTTGTATTAAATACAACCTGTTCTTTATCGTGTTTCTCCTGTGGAGAACCCACCATAAATTAAAACTAAAGTAGTTACAAGCTCGTGCCAAGCCGAAAACGGCACAATAAAATGGTCTAAACTCTCTTCAAAAGTTATAAGAATAACAAGAATACAAGTAGAGAAAAAACTAACTTACACACACCTAATCAAACTGTAAAGTTGATGATGATGGTGTTGTTGGTCTGTTTCCCAACCAATTCCTATACTTATAACCTATGAAGGAACGAGTTACGATCAGAAAAAGCGCGAGTTAGATATGTTTCAGTCATACTGCAAATTATCTTACAAAGGGTTTGAATTAATCATTTATCGATCTGGATGCGTCCAGAAACGGGATAAATTGACCCCGCGGCTTGCTTCCTCGATGTCGGCTCTTCCTCGCTTGGTGATGCACAAGTCACCTAGAGTAGGGTTGTTCGCCCATTAATAGGGAACGTGAGCTGGGTTCAGACCGTTGTGAGACAGGTTGGTTTCTATCTTTCAGGTCTGTTGCGTATTTGCAGGTAAATTGCCACCAGTACGAGAGGAACGTGGGGATGGGGCCTCTGGTCGATCGGTTGTCTGACAAGGCACTGCCGAGTAGCTACGCCCTTCCAGATAAGAGCTGAACGCATCTAAGCTCGAAGCTGGTCCTAAAACGAAATACGCATTCAATACCACAGATCTATAATGTTCAAAAAAACATATCATACCATGATATTATTATTACATTTATTCATTATATTTCAACATGGGGCGGGTGACTGCAACATGGGTATTAGACGACTCCACCCAAAGAAGATGGGATTGATAGACAGGTTGTGTAAGCGTTGAGCCTCGGCGAAATGTTTAGCATACCTTTACTAACGGAGAAGGTGTTTTACGTGAAAATCTTTCGCGGATCAGTACCTAGAACGAAATTGAATTAATAACATAATACGGAAAGTNTGCAACTAAAAAATACTCCAATTTTTATTTTTTTTATCATTTTACAAGTTAATTTAATTTTCAAAAATGGCGCCAAATACCTTTCAATTTCAATAACCTTTAGATATTATTTATTTCATAAGTAACATTATATGAGGATAGGTATATTGACTTCCGGAGGNGACACCCCCGGGATGAACTCGGTTATACGGGCTGCTTTTATTCAATGTCAAAATTTAAATCATGAATTAATTGGTTTTAAACATGGATGGAAAGGCTTAATCAATAATATAACACAAGAAATTCCAATTGATATAATTGACCAAAAAGACCAAGGAGGAACTTTACTTGGTACAGCAAGATTCAATCCACTCAATATTTCAGATCATATGTCTAAAATCAAAAATACATTAGAAAATAATAATATTGATTGTATTATTGCTATTGGTGGAGATGATACATTAGGTGTTGCAAATGTTCTTCATCAAAATAATATTCCAATAATTGGAGTACCAAAAACTATTGATAATGATTTAGAGTCAACGGATTATACCTTTGGATTTAATACTGCAGTAACAACAGCAACAAATGCTATTGATCAATTAAAAAGTACTGCAAAATCACACGAAAGAATAATTGTGGTACAAATAATGGGACGATATTCAGGTTGGATTACATTACATTCAGGAATTGCAGGTAATGCTCATGTGATATTAATCCCCGAGTATCCATTAAAATTAAATGAAATTTATCATTTAATTCAGCGCAGATTTAATGATAAAAATAAATGGGCAATTATTGTAGTTAGCGAAGCTTATGAAATTCCAGATGATGAAAAATCAAATCATAATACAACTCAAGAAAAAGATGAATATGGACATATTCAATTAGAAAAATTAGAAATAGCAAAAAAAATTGCAACTAAAATCAAGCAAGATTTGGGATTTGATACACGATCTGTCACTCTGGGTCATACTCAAAGAGGAGGTNCNCCTTCAAGTTTTGATAGAGTTTTAAGNACTCAATTCGGNNTATTTGCAATAAAATTGGCNCATGAATCAAAGTTNGGCACTATGACTTCTTTGAAAGGATCTAAGATCATCTCAGTCAAATTAAAAGANGCAATAAGCAAATTAAAAAAAGTAGATCTTGAAAGTTGGGCACAAGCAAAAGAAATTATGATGATCTAACATCAAAAATAAACTTTCTCTTCACGCCCCCCCTATCATTTCTTATGGACATTTTCACTAATTACCAATAATTGGGCTTTCAAACACCAATATTTGTAAATTAAACAAATATTTATACTTCCAAACGAAATTCTAATTATTCAAGATAATAGCTAATCTTATAAAGTAATAATCCAATATTATAATATAAAAAAAGGAATGTAAAATGTTAGATATATCTGATGCTCAAGAACGATTTTCATCTTTAATAGAATCAAGATCAAATGCAAGGACTTCAACTCCATCAGTTTCAATTGCGATTAATTCACCATTAAGATCGATTGGAGAAAGTTTACTAAATAAATTTGCATATCAAATTTCATCTCAGGCAAATATTGCAGAACAAAAAGAAAAAATTGCGGATGAAATTTTAGAAAATATAGTTAGCTCTTTAGCACTAGCAGGAATGATTGGAATAAACTTAGAAGAAGAATTATCATCTTTGTTAAATTTGCTTGAAGCAGTTTCAGGTGAAGCATCCTAAACTTTCATTAAGATGTTATAGTAACTATTATAAGGATATCATGTATGATTTTCATGAATTATTATACAATTTGAAGAATGAAAAAAATCTAGATGTCAAAAAATATTTACCTGATAAATTTGCAAAACTAGGTGATTGGCGATCAACACCTTATTTGGGTGAATTATTAATTAATAAAGAAGAAACTGATATCATAAGAATTGAATGTGCAGAATCTCTCGGGAAACAAGGCGATTTTAATGCTATAAAATATTTAAAAAAAGTCCTAAATGATCCAAATCCAGAAATTAGAAGAACCACAATCTGGTCACTCGGTCAAATTAATGATATAAACAATGTGAATTATATATTTGAATTATCAACAGATGAGGATCTTATGGTTCGACGATGGGTCGCTAAATCTTTAGGTCGATTGAAGTCAGATTTATCATTAAATAAATTAAATTCATATTTGAAATCAAATTTCCATGATGATGATAAATTAGTCGCTGACATTATACGATCTTTAAACCATCTGCATGATCTAATTCCAAAATCAAAATCACATCATTATTTAGAATTATCATATAGTATTTTGGAATCAAATAAATCAAAATTTGTCAAACAAGCAGCATCTATTCTTTTATTCAACATTCTTTCTATGGGTAATGAACCCAATGCAAAAATGCTATTATCTTTAATTGAACAATGCCCTCTCAATGATCCTCTTATCCGACCTAACTTAATTAAATCAATGGGTTTTTCAAATGAAGTAGAAAAAATTCATAATTTTAAAGATCCAATCAAATACCAGGCAATAGGCATTTCCCATAATATTGATTTATTGACTCAATCACTTTCCAATAATTCTGATCCAAACGAAATTTTAAACATACTAAAAGGATTTGAGTATGCCCGTCATTATTTTAATTATGATAATTTTATTAACCATTCTGATCTTAACATTCACAATCAAGCTTTGAAATTATATGCACTAAATCGATCCCCAATAGAAATTATAATTGACTCATTCAATGAAAATTATGGTAAATATAATGCTCTTGAAATTCTCAAATACTATGGAGATCACGCTCTTAAAATATATGAACAATCATCATTTTCAACCGATAAAATGGCTCGCCAAATTTCAGTCAAAGCAATGACATCTTTAATTATGTATAAAAATACAAAAAATAAATCGCATTTAATTTCAATGCTAAATAAAATTTCTAAAAACGATGTCATATGGCATATACGTAGAGATGCTCGAAATGGAATAGAATATTTCAACTCATTGAACTAATCTTTCATACTACCGATATAATAAAAAATTCTTAATTTATACTATTAGTATACGGGGCTTGTAGCTCAGCATGGAAGAGCGGTAGCCTCCTAAATATTTTTTTTTAAATATGAAGAAAGCTATAGGTCGAGGGTTCAAATCCCTTCAAGCCCGTATTATATTATTTGTAATTCTTTTCCAACCTTCTCAAACTTCTCAATTGCAAAATCCAAATCTTCAATCGAATGGGCCGCAGATAACATAACTCTAACTCGAGCTAATCCCTTAGGAACTGTAGGAAAACCTAAACTTGTTGCAAAAATATTATCATCAAATAATTTTTTTGAAAACTCTGCTGATTTTTTAACTTCTCCAATCATAATTGGTGTTATCGGAGTTTGAGTTCTACCTATGTCAAAACCAATTTCTCTAACTGCTTTTTGAAAATATTCGGTATTTTCCCATAATTTTTTAACCAAACTATCATCTCTCAAAATTAGATTTATTGCTGCAATGGTGGCCGCTACGTCGGGTACAGTTAATGCTGATGAAAATAAATACGGTCGTCCTTTTTGTTGCATGTAATCAATTAATGTATTTGAGCCTGCAATATACCCCCCTACAACTCCAAC
>PBWW01000024.1 GCA_002728275.1 Candidatus Heimdallarchaeota archaeon | reverse complement strand
TTCCTCTTCTGGGATACTTATGACAGGTAAATATAACGATAAACATACCACCAGTATTGCAATATATCTAACTATTTTCATATCAATTTTTAATATGTTTACTAAAAAATAAAATCCAATATAACCTAAAAATAACAATATCACCGTCAACGTAACCACATTACTCAATCCAAAATCAACACCACCCACTTGAAATCCATCAAATGCACCAAACTCATTACCTATGTAATATATTATTATATTATCAATTAATGTAATTGATGTCAAAACTATTCCAATCTTCGTTAATCTAGAAATTGTTATTTCATTACTATTCATCTAATATTAATCAAATAGTATCTCTATATAATATTTTTTTATATTAGGCCAACAATAGTATTATCTAATTTCGACCATTTTTAGTTTACTTTGATTGAAAGGATAAAACTCAATAGCCTTGCGAGTCCATCCTCAAAGTCCTTTCTTCCAAAACCAATTCTGAAGTGGTTCTGACCATATTCATAGGTACTTGCAGGAAGAAGTAATACATCTTCTTGCTCTCTGAGTTGCTCACAAAATTTATCAACATCCATATCTAATAATAAACGTATAAATGCAATATTTCCAGCTTTGGGCTCTACCCATTGAAATACATCTTTATTGCTATCCATAAAATTTCGTAGAATTTGGAGGTTAGACTGGATAATCTCTCGGTTGCGTTTCATAATAGCATCAAAATGATTCATCGCGACTTTAGCAAGAAACTCCGATGGAGCACTTCCACATATCGTCACATAATCTTTGAAGTGTTGCATCTTCTGGTATATTTCGGCATCCTTAGTCGCTATCCAACCGACTCTTAATCCCGGAAGACCCATTGGTTTTGACATCACACCTAAAGTGACTGCTTTATCATATATCTCAACTGCAGATAGTAACCTGTCATTTGAATCATATTCACTATAACGATATACTTCATCTGAAAATAGGTAAATATCTTCATTTCTACAGATTTCAACAATCTCATGAATTTCATCATGGCTAAATAAAAAACCTGTAGGGTTGTGCGGTGTATTGATTATTAAGGCCCGAGTATTATTCTTGACTAATCGTCTCAAATTTTCAAGAGAAGGTCTCCATCCATCATCCTCAATACAATCCCAGTATGAAACATCCACTCCACGATCCTTTGCGATCTGATAAAGTGATTGATATGCAGGNAACATAACTATAATATGGTCCCCCNGATCAAGTACTGCATTTACAAATGAAAAAATACCTTCNTCTGCTCCCGTNTACATCAGGATATTTTNCGAATNAACTCCAGAATAAAGATTAGAAACCATTTTCCTCAACTGAGGATCTCCTTGTGACTCGGTGTATCCTAGATGGAGTTTNGATAGNTCNTCTGTCAATAAATCGCTTTCTCCTAAGGAAAAAAGTTCATCAATAGTCCATGACTCAGCATCTGAAGAACTAAGCATGAACTTTGTTGAAAATTCATATTTTGCATANTAACGCTCAATTAGAAAATCTGNGGTATCCACAGGATNTCACATCTAATCTAGCATAATAAGTTACCGGGTAAATCACTTAATAATGATTGTNTCGTCATCNGCTAATTTACGATATAGCAGATTGAGCAGCTCATTATATATAATATATTGAGTAGCTTAATGGGTCTTTATATGACNAGATGGATCATAATATGAAATAATTTAATTATCCTAAATACAANATGAAAAGGAATANAATTATTACTCCGATTACATTTAATGTTCTAAATCTATTCCAAAAATTCCATGNTGTTTCAAAATTAGTTCGAAATATAGCTAATTCAGCNTCATCTAATTTTACAATATCCAAATTTTGTATATCATTATTTAGGGGGATATTAAAACGAATTGTAGGTAATTGTACTCCAAAAATATAAATAAATGATCCTAACCAAAGTAGATATAATACGCTCCCGTTCAAATTTAGAGTTCCCAATATAAATGTCAATATCACCGCAGCAATTGAACCTACCCAGACAAGTATAAATGCAGGCTGGTTATCCTGAATTATTCTATCTATATTTTTGAATGTGATCAGAAAATCTCTATCCGAAAGTTTTGATATACCCGGCATGACCACTACGGCAAACCCAAATACTAAACCTGCAACTAATCCACATAATAAAATTGACAAAATAAGACTAACATAAAAATATTCTAAAATCAATTTATAAACACCTAATGTAAAATATTACCTAATTTTACTGCCTTCTTTTACTTTTTTATTTGGNTCTAAATAACTTACTTTATCCTCATCTTCAGCAGCTAATAGCATTCCTTCAGATAATATTCCTCTTATTTTTGTAGGTTTCAAATTATCAACAATAATTATATCTTTACCAATTAATTCATCAATTTTATAATCATTTTTAATTCCTGCAACTATAGTTCTATCTTGCCTTTCTCCATCATTAACTGTTAAAACTAATAATTTATCGGCATTAGGATGTTCAATTGCATTTAAAATTTTAACAGTAATTAATTTCACTTTACTAAAATCTTCATAACTTATATTATCTTCATTTTTCATAACCTTATCTGACTCAACTGGTCCATATAGTTTTTTAAGTTTATCAATATTTTCATCGGTTATTTTTTCAAACAAATTTTTCTCTAATTTAGGAATTTTAGTATTTTCTAGTGCTTCCCAATCAAGTAATTTATCATATTTTTCTTGATAAATATCAATATCTTCCATACCTAAAATTAGAAGTACATTACTTGCAATTTTTGGGGTAAAAGGAAATAACATTATNGCTGTTATTCTTAATCCATGGGCAAGCATTGACACTGTTGTTTTTGTCTGATCTATCGTTTCCTTATCTTTGACTGTATTCCAAGGTTCTTTTTCCTGAAAATATTTGTTTAATTCTTGCCATAATGATCTTATTATTTTCAATGGTTTTTGAAACTCAACTTGTTTAAATTCTGTAATATAATTTTCAAATGCACTTTGAAATGAACCCATTAATTCGATTTCTCTGTCACCTTTTTTTGCNNCTGGGATTGAGTTCTCAAAATATCTTGAGGTAAAGGTAGTTAAACGATTAACTAAATTTCCTAATAAATTATTGAGATCGTTATTTACTGCATCTTGAAAACCTTTCCATTGAAATGATGTATCTTGTCGTTCTGGTGCAATTAGTAATANGTAATATCTCCAATAATCTGCTGGAAAATGCTCCAATGCTTTATCAGTAAATATTCCTCTTTTTTGAGAGGAAGAGAATTTTTCACCTTCCCAATTTAACCATTGGAATCCTTTGATAAAATTAGTAAGATTATATGGGTCTTTGTTTTTCTCATTATATCCAAGTATAGTACCAGGAAATGTAATTGCATGAAACGGAACGTTATCAATTCCTAAGAATTGATAGTATTTGGTTTTTTCATCCTTCCAAAATTGNGAGAATAATTTTGGGTCTTTCTTAATTTTATCTGCCCATTTTTTGGTAATCGAAATATAACCAATTGGGGCATCAAACCAAACATAAAATACTTTTTCAGGATCATAATAATCTCCCGGTAAATCAATCCCCCAATCTAAATTTCTAGTAATCGCTCTAGTTTTTAATCCCTCCTTCAACCATTTTTTCGCAATAGATATAGATGTTTGAGGCCAGTTTTTCTGACTTTCTATCCAATCTTTAATCTTGCTNTCAAGCTTAGGTAAATCTATATAATAATGTTTAACATCTCTTTTTTCCAAATTAAAACTACCAGATATAGATGATTTTGGAGAGATTAAATCAGTGGGATCTAATAAAGTCGTACAATTTTCACATTGGTCTCCTCTTGCATTTTCATATTCACAATGAGGGCAAATTCCGATCACAAATCGATCCGGCAAATAACGTTTGTCATCTATTGAATATAATTGAATACTAGTTTTTTCAACCACATATCCATTATCCATTAATTTAAGAAAAATTTCTTGGGTTATTTCATGGTTTTCAATATCATGAGTTCTTCCAAAATAATCAAATTCAATATTCCAATCTTCATATATTTTCTTTTGTGTGATATACATTTCATCACAAAATTCATCTACGGGTATATTTGCTTCCATCGCAGAAATTTCAGCTGGAGTACCATGATCATCAGTACCACAAATATAAATTACATCATTTCCTTGCAATCTTTGATATCGTGCGAAAACATCAGCCGGTAATATTGATCCAATTAAATTACCAAGATGTTTTATTGAATTTATATATGGCAATGCACTAGTGATTAATACCTTTTCACCCATGATAAAACCCAATTTCATATAATTTAATCTGTTTAAAATATTTGTTAATTAAATATGATTACCCTCCACCGCTAGGTGGTAATATTATCATTTTATTACCATTCTCAAAGGTTCTCATTTTAAATTCTTTTGGGGATATTATCTCATCATCAATTAAAATTACAAAATTTGGGTTCCAAACATCATCATCAAACCAAATCATTGATAGATCCGAATACATATTCGTCAAAGATTTTAAAATATCAAATAAATTCATGCCTTTTTCGATTTCCATATTAATTTCTTCATCTCCTAAGATTTCTCTTATCATTGCGAATGATTTAATCTTAATTTTCACAACCATTATGCAATTACCTCTCTTTGATTTCCTCTCACATTTANATGTATGGTATTTTTTGCGTTTCTTCCAAATTCCTCCCTATGTGTCACAATGATTAATTGCCCTTTTGAACTCTCAAATATATTATCTTTATCAACCATCTCAATAAATTCATTCACTCTTCTGTCATCTAAATGATTTGTTGGTTCATCTAGTATTAGAAAATCTAGTTTGGCAACAAAATCCGCCAATGCTATTCTTAATATTAAACCAAGTATTGTAAACTCACCACCTGATAATGTTCTTTTATCAATTTTTTGGTTTTTTGAATATACCTCAATGTCTCCTTCATATGTAAGTATCGCTCTTTCAAATCCATGACCACTCAATAAATCATTCATTTTTTGAGTAATAAAATTCGATATATTTTCAGATATACTTTGAATAATNAGTTCAGGAACTCTTGAATAAATATTTTTTATACTTTCGCCGATCATNACTAATTTTTCATTTTCTTTCACTTTTTTATTTAATTCATTTAGCTCATTTTTTAGCCTAATCCCCTCTTCATACTTCTGATTTAAATTACTAATTTCATTTAGATAATTTCCTTGCTCTCTTTCCTTTAATCTCAAATCTTCTTCATATTCTTTAATCACTTTTTTTAATTTAGTTTTTTCTAATTCATTATTTTCAATTGAAATCTCAGATATTTCTCCAATTAGCAACTCCATAGCTTTAATATTTTTATCCAATTCAATTTTTTCTGTATTTGTATATTTTATTTTATCTTTAATATCCCCAATTAATTTNATTTTATTTTTATTTAATTTTATTTTGTTTTCACTTTTTGAAATATCAATCGTATTAACTTCATAATCTATATTTTTTATTTGCAATTTCAAATCACCTAATTCATCATTCATTTGCTCATAAATTCCCATATCATGACGAAATGCATTCATCAAATCTAATCTATTATTGCTGATCTCCAATATTTCATGTTTCTCGAGTAAATTTTTCTCAGTTTTACTTTTTTGCGCCCTATATTCATCAATTTTACTCTCATAATTTTCCATCAAGTTCATTTGTTTATTTTTTAAATTGTTTTTATTTTCTATCGTTAAATTATTTTCACAAANAGGACACTTGTCATTCATATTCTCATTTTCTAAAATCCCCATTATTTTTTTTGTCTCAATTAACTTCCCTTCAAATTTATTTTTATTNGCATCTATATCTTTCAATTTTTCATTTAAATCATTAATATCAGTATTTAATGACATTTGATTTTCCTTACTTAACTCTATATTATCTTGAAGTTGTGAAAAATCAAAACCTAGCTTGATCTTAATTTTTTCTAACAACTTTGTCATATCATTTTTTATCTCATTTATTTTTTGTTCAACATTTTTTTTATTTTCTAACTTCTTCTTCAATTTCCATAATTCCTCTTCAAAAATATCAATTTCATCTTCAAGATTAATTATAAANCTATCCAATTCATCTTCTTGATAATTTCTGTCACTCAATTTTAACTTTACAAAATTCTCNGATAATTTTTTCTTATATTCACTTATCCTCATTCTTATTTCTTCTTGACGTTTTTTTAACTCATNAATTCTAATTTTTTGATTGTTAACTTTCGTTGAAATTTTTATTAATTCCTCCAATTCCAATTTTTTATCTACTATATTTTTTTCGAGCTCTGATATTTTATTCATATTAATATTTAATTCCCTCTGATTTTTCTCAATATTAATCTTAATTTTCTCGACATCAATCATATCTTTTGTATTAAAAGTTACTAAATTTTTTAACTCATTAATTTCATTATTTACCTTAGTATTATAATAATTAAATCCATTTTTTGCTTTTGTAAACTTTTCTAACCCTAATATTTTTTTAATTTGTTCATATCTTTTAGCAGGTTCATCATCCAATAAATCTGTTAACTCCCCTTGTCTACTACATAATGCTCTTTTGAATGTATTATGATCTATATTTTTCCCCAAAATTCTTTTTATCTCATTTTTTGTCTCACTAATTCCATTTATAAAATAATCCTCATTATTGTTCCTTTTCAATATCCAATTGGTTTTCGAAGTTTTCCTGCTTAACAAATACTCACTAACATAATTTCCTTCATTTGTTGAAAATATTAANTCAATTTTCCCTTCATCACATCCTCTCATTATAAGATCTGTAAATTTGATTTTCATTCCATTTAAATAATCAACTCCAAACAAAGCAAAACCAATAGCAGTGATTATAGTTGACTTTCCCGCTCCATTTGGTCCTGTTATAATATTCAAACCAGATTTAAAATTGAACTCATGNGANTTAAAAACCCTAATATTCTCTAATTTTANACAATTAATTTTCAATCCCATTAGAAACCCCTACTATTTTTTTGTAATTGAAAATTTTCCAATTCATGAATTTTTTGCGATATTAAATTTACAGTTTCATTTGATAATTTTTGACTTTTATATCCATATTCAATAATNTCCATGAATTGGTAAANAAAATCAATATCTTCGATTTTTAGAAATTTATCTTTTTTCAATAAATCTGTAATAATCTCTTTTTCAACACCTAAATTATTATAATCATCAAGTAGATTGTCACTAGCAATTCCATCTATATTNGTAATAATATGTAAAAATTTATTTTCATACCAATCCAATACTCTTAATTTCGAAGTTTCATTAATTTGAAGATTGGTACTTAATTTCAAATTCAAAATAGGTTTTTCATTAATTCTAGTGAAATCTATCTCCGAAATAGCATTTAATGCGGTCTCAATTTTATTGTCTAATTCATTTTTTATATTTTCAATGCTATCCATTTTAGAAATATAATTGAGTAAAACTTTAGGTCTAGTTGAAATTTTATGTTCTTTGACCTTTAATTTTGTCCATATTTTTTCATTATCCATCTCACTATTAATTTCATAAAAACTTGAAAACATAGAGACATCATTTTTTATATCATTTCTATATGCATCACTAATTTTAGTACATTCAAGGCTTCCAGGTGCATAAATATTATTTATTTCATCTTTCCAAGGTATGTGGTAATGCCCTGCTCCAAAATAATTCACTCCAAGGTCTTTAATTTTTTTCAAAGAAATTTGGATATCATTCTCCATTTGTCCCTCTACAAATCCATGTATNGCCACAATATTAAAAGTGCTCTTCNCCAAAAAATTNNCATTTTCAGATAATANTTCTTCTATTTTATCATTAATTTTTNTACCATGATAATATCCNACTCCGAGTATTTTAACATTTAAATTATCTAAATTAATAATTTCATCATCAATATATTTAATCAAGTTTAATTCATCTAATAGTTTTAAAACTCCACCCTCTTTACTCAAATAATTTGATGTACCTCCATCATGGTTCCCTCTAACTACATATATAGGGATTTTAGATTTTTTAAGTTTTGATAATATTTCAACAGATTGTATTATAGTTGAAGGTGAGGGTTTAGATAAATGGAATACATCACCTGTGTGCAACACAAAATCAGGTTTAATATTTATAATTTCATCAACCAACTTTAACGCTGCATCTTTAAAATCTTTATTACGCTCAATTTTGTTGTATTGTGTATAACCAAGATGCCAATCAGAAGTATGAACAAATTGTATCTTGACCATACTTACACATTTTATAAACTAATAAATAAACTTCGTTAAAAAAATGACTAAAACTATTTTCAATTTGAAAACAAAGTCAACTAATTAAATTAAAAAAATCATCTCATAAAAGTAAATTTCATAACCTCTAAAAATATTCTCAACATATGGATGGATTATTTGTACATGAAAGTGCTCATTTCGAAGATGGCGTTAATTTTGGGAAAAATTGTAAAATCTGGCATTACGCTCATGTACGAACCAACGCAACTTTAGGAAATAATGTCATNGTCGGAAAAAGTAGTTTCATAGATGTAAATGTAAAAATTGGAAATAATGTTAAAATTCAAAATCTAGTCTCTGTTTATAATGGTGTAACAATTGGGAATGATGTATTTATAGGGCCACATGTTGTTTTTACTAATGACCTTTATCCTAGATCTGTCGGAGATTGGAGTATAACTCCAACATTTGTAGATGATGGAGTAAGCATTGGTGCAAATTCTACTATAATTTGTGGTAATAANATTGGTGCAAACAGCCTTATTGCGGCAGGATCTGTAGTAACTAAAAATATCCCCCCACATGCACTTATAGCAGGAAATCCTGGCNGATTACTTGGNTGGGTTTGCANATGNGCAAGGAAAATTGCCGATAAAACCCTAAAAGAAGGCTCTCATTCAATAACATGTGATCATTGTAAAACAATTAATGATTTTGATGTTTTACCATTGACTAAGTAAATAGTTTATCATTTTCAATTTACTAACTCGCACATTAAGGAAAGAACTTTAAATAAGAAAACTTCGGATGATATGAAATTACAAAATAAGAGGGTCATAATTGAAATCCAATAAAATATTTTCATCAATTATTATCTTAATCCTTCTAATTGGAGGACTTCAACTAATTAATGGTTCTAATGACGAAATTGTAAATTATAAAAATCAATATGATCATCCTNTTACAAACCAAATTAGTGAATCACAAGANCTTCTTGGNAATTTTATAAATGCATCANTNAGTAATTATCAANGAAATATCACTGTATTNACTGACTCTAAAGTGGTGCTTGAAGATGAGTTCACATTAAAAATATTAGATAATCAAACAAACATTAATTATCTAAACTTTACAGTNCCATCATCATTTGGTGATCACGTACATCAAGCAACATTTTATGTCCAAGTCGACAATGACATAGGACTTGTAGACTCAAATAATTCTCGAAATTACAATGTTTTCTATGGTAATGAAGTTACCACATATTTTATTGATGTCTCAAATAATGGAGAATCATTAAATGATAGTTTAAGTGCAATTTATTTTAAGTGTGANTTNATATCCATCAACTCAGTTGAAATGACAGGGTATAATTCCGGTCAAAGAGGAGAATTCATGNCTCCAATCACNCCAATGATNAATAATTTANANATTGAACATNCATTAATNGGGATTGGTATATCNGGATTAGTCGANGAATTTCAACCCAATGAAATATCTAAAATAACAAATGCACTAAATGATGAAATGCCACGTTTCACAGACACAAGAAATGTCATCTCTTATCTAAACATGTCAAGGAGTGCATTCAATTATGCAGATGGAATGAATGAAAAAGATGTTCAAAAATTAGTATTTGTCAGTCAAACTCCTTTCTCTCAAGATTTCACTACTCAAGATTTGAGTGCCACTGTACCAAGTGCAATCCAAAATGCAGAACGAAACGTATATTTCAATCCTTGGGGAAAAGTCCAAATCACTGAAACTTTAACTATCGCTCACCTGGGAGGTGAAAGGAACCTCACAGGAAATATCATCGCCAATGTTCATCAAGTAGCGGGTTATCTTTACACTGTTGACTCCGATGCTATTATTACTAATGTTTACGATGAATTTGGGTCATTAGAGCAAAGCACAAGAGACTCAGAGACAGGATATCCAGATACTACCGTTTCAGGTATAAATGGGAAACAAGATCTCCGAATAAATTTCAGAGCACCTATTTATGGAGGTCAAACATATACATTCACCATCCAATATGAATTTAATGCATCTGAAGTTATATCAAGAAACACAGAAGATAATGTTTATACACTCAATACAACTTTATTTTCAGATTTCAATACTACCGTTGAAAATATGAACGTAGAATATCAATTTCCAGCCGGTTCAAACATAATTAGTCAAACTTATAGTGCAAATTCAAGATTTATAGATTATTCAATTTATACAATTACAAAATCTAATGTACTGAGTGCATTCCAAAACATAGTATTAGTCATTGATGCCAAAAATGTCTCATATACTGATAATATTGGTTTTCAAATCAAATTTACATATAATGGTGTTGGTCACTTCCAAAATTTCGCTTATTTCATGTATGCATTTATCTTACTCCTATCAATTGCATTTGGATTAAGCAATCTGTCATTCAAGCCATCAAAGGCAGTTGAAATCGAAAAAGAATTAATTCCAGTAGATAAAATGGATAATTTCTTTAACTTATTCAGTGAAAAGATTGGTGCAGAGAAAAGAATAGCAGAATTAAGATCTCGAAGATTAAAAGGAAAATTATCAAAGAAAGATTATGATGGCCAAGTAAAAGCTGTTCAAAAAAGATTAAGAGATTTAAACCCTCAATTAGAAAAAGCTTCCGCTGCATTATCTAATGAAGGAGGAAGATACGATGGTTATGTGAAAAAAGTTATGTTAGCCTCACAACGACAATTAGATATTCGACGTAACATGCGAGAGGCAAAATTATCATATGAAAAAGGAAACATAGCTAAAAATATTTACACCATACGTATTAAAGATTTTAATGATCAATTATCTAAAGAAGAACAAACTATCAATAAAACTTTGACTGAAATGATAGAAATCATTCAAAAATATAATCAATAATTATCAACATTATAAGTACAATATTATTAAAAGACCGTTGAATATATTAACACTAACACCCTTCTAGAAATGTAATGAATTCAATCTTTAGTGAAATTTTTAGAATATCATCACTCAATAAGTTTGAATTCAAAAAAATCAATGATCGTGAAATATCATTTCTTAATGATCAACAAATAAATCAAATTCGAATTTTTGGCACTGTCATTAATGTAACTACAATAATCTCCGAAAAAGAAACTATGGAAACTATGAATAAAATATATAATCGTATCATCATTGATGATGGCTCAGGTTCCATTTCATTAAAATCTTGGATAGATCAACCCATTAACGACCAAATCTCTCCAATAAATAATAATCTCTTACTAACTTTAAATAAATTAAAGAATGGAGATGTCATCGAAGCTTTAGGTTATTTAAGAATTTATAATGATGAAATATATCTCTCAATAACTAATATTGCCATACACAATGATTTAGAATGGGAAATCAATCGTAGATTAGATTTATTAAAAAAAGATTTAGAAGAAAAAAATCTTAATTCTAAACCTAAACTACGCATAATTAATATTGGTAAAACCAATGAAACTACTGCAATAGAATTACAAAACAATCAAATCACTAAAGAAACAATTGGGGACGAAATATTAAGAATGATGAAACCAAAAAATAATTTATTTTCTATAGAAGATTTCAAAAATAAATTTAGTTATACCAATGAAGAAATTAAACAAGCAATATTGTATCTGCGAACAGAGTCATTGATTTTTGAACGAAAACCCGGTAAATATCAAAAAATATAATTTTTAACTTGCTCTTCCCCTCATTGTAACCTTAATAATAATTAAATATTAAAGTGTGTAACGATTATATTATGTGGGAAAAGTTCGATACAAATAATGATAAATTTTATGATGAAATTTTATCAAAAGCAAAAATAAAATTACCCGAAATTGTAAAAAGTGATCAAAGATTTGTGATACCAGATGTCGAATCTAATGTAGAAGGAAATAGGACTTTTTTCAGAAATTTCAAAGATCTGGTTACAACGATTAATAGATCAGGATCACATGTCCTAAAATTTTTTACAAACGAAATTGGTACCTCGGGAAGTGTTGAAGGTAACCGAGCTATTTTTCAAGGAAAACACTCTAAAACTCAATTAACTAAACTATTAGAAAGGTATGTAAATGATTATTTACTATGTCCAGAGTGTTCTAAACCAGAAACTCATTTCATAACACAAAATAGAGTTGAATTAATGAAGTGTGATGCGTGTGGTTCCCGTTCTGCAATCAGATCACTTAACTAAGGTATGATAAATATGTCATATTATCTAAAAATTTATCAGAATCAAAATGAAAAATTAATCGCTATTACTGACTCTAATTTAATTGGTGCTAAGTTTAAACACAATGGTGTCAATATGTCAATCTCATCCCGATTTTATGGTGATTTAGAATATTCAACAGATGAGGTAGAAATCGAAATAAAATCTGCTACCTCAATAAATGCAATAGGTATTGATATTTGTAATCTGTTAATAGAATTAGGTTACTGTCATCCTGATACAATTTTATGGATGGATTTTGAAGATAAAAAAATAGGACATGTGATTGTGGTGAAGCAATGAGCCGAAAAAGATTTTGTGCAGAATGTGGTGATACCGAAAGTGCATTACATAATAATTTCTGTAAAAGTTGTTATTGGAAACTTAATTCTCTATCATCTTTGAAAAAAACCAAAATAGATCTTCCATATTGTCTTAACTGTGGCTCTGTAAAATTAAATAGTGGTTGGACTGGCTCAAATACTCACGAAGAAATCCCAGAAATTATTGCATATTCATGTTTCAACAATATCATCACCAAACCTACATCTATAATCATGATTGACTCTATTTCAGATATTCATTGGTTGAATCCAAATCCAGAGTTTATAATTACCTATGAAATTGAAAATTCAGATATTGCATCATTTGAAACACACTCAGAAAAATTAGAAACAGAAATAAAAATTCATGGAGGCACTTGTACTACCTGTGTGAAAAAGAAAACTGGATCCGGAGAAGTCACAGTTCAATTTAGAGCAAAAAATAGAAAATTATTGCAAGCCGAAATTGATTCTGCAACAACAGTAGCTTTTTCTTTAGCCTCAAGTATGAATGTTGAGTCTAAAGATGCATATTTGAGTGAAATTATAGAAAATCATGGGGGACTAGATTTTTATTTTGGTAATGATTTGATTGCGGAAACTTTTATCCAAAAATTAAAAAATATCTGGATCGGTCATTATGAAAAAAACTTTAAGTTAATCACGGAAGACGCCGATGAAAAACGAGTTTACTCTGTAACTCATCTTTATCGTATTCCCAATATAATTCCCGCAGAACTAATCGAATTTGAAAATAGATTAGCATCCGTTATTTCAGTTAATAAAAATGGAGTTTTGATAAAATTCCTTAATACAAAAACAACCAAATTAACCAAAAAATGGGATAAATTAGTCGCAATTGACCCATCACCAGAATTAGTCAAAAAATTAGTAGTTTCAGAAAATCATAAGGAAAATTCGTATCTTATTATGGATATGAATAACTATCAAACTGAGGAATTGGCCAAAGATTTTTTCATAAACAAATTAGAAACTTCTCAAGAGTATGATTTTTATAAATGGAAAGATAATTATTATTTACCCCCTAAATAGGATCTGATTTATCATGAACCAAAATAATACAAATAACTTTGATAATAATGAAATACNTTCTNCTGATGACTCATTCAAAGAAGAAANTTTTTCNAAAAAAGTTCAGAANTTAGATATTAANTCAGATCAAGATAAAATTAGAATAAAAGAGGATAANGATTTAAAAGTAGTTGAGACCGTATTTGATAATAAAACAAGGTTAATTTTAATGTCTATGATNAACAAAGGAGTCATTAATGAAGTAGGNGGTTCTATCTCAACTGGTAAGGAAGCTAATGTATATTTTGCACCATCTGATCCNNCAGCAAAAGCNGTAAAAATATTTCGAATTGATGTAACATCTTTCAAAAAAATGCGTCCTTATATTGAAGGTGATCATAGGTTTAAGCGTTTTAGAAGTTCAAGATCAGGATTTATAGAGACTTGGACAAAAAAAGAATTTAAAAATCTTCAAAGAATGAGTGTTCANAATATCCCTTGTCCAAAACCGCTAAATGTAGAACGAAANATTTTGGTAATGGAATATTTAGGTAGTGAAGGAGCAGTTTTACCAAAATTAAAAGACTCAAAAATAAATAAACCACGTAATTTATACAAAAGAATTATGAATTCAGTAAAAGACCTCTATCAAAAAGCGAAATTGGTTCATGCAGATTTAAGTGAGTATAATATTTTATTCGATGAAACCAAAAATCAATATTACTTAATCGATGTATCCCAATCTGTATTATGGGACCATCCTAATGCGCAACATTTTCTTCTAAGAGACCTAAATAATATTAATCGTTTCTTTAATCAATTTTCAATCGAAATTATTGAATTAAAAACATTATATAAATGGATCACNGGTGAAGATCCAGATGAAATAATGTTATCTGAAATAAGTAAAAAATGAAATATATCATTTCGCAATCTCTCTATTATTAAAATATAAACTAATAGTAAANNTATTGATATATAATGGACCAAAATTCNCATGACTCTGTTTTTAANAATGAAACATCTCAATTTTTAAGAATTCCATTAAATCGTATAGGAGCAGTTATTGGATTAAAGGGATCAAGTAAAAATCAAATNGAAGANTTGACATCTACTAAAATAATCATTGACTCTGAAACCGGAGAAGTCGAAATTAGACCAAATAAAAATTTAANGGATCCNATAATGTTATTCAAATCACGAGATATGGTAAAAGCGATAGGAAGAGGTTTCACTGCTGATCAAGCATTAAAATTAGCTTCAGATGATATGTTTTTAGAAATAATTCCTCTNAAACCAATAATTGGTGATAAAATTAATCATATTAAACGAGTTAGGTCAAGATTAATTGGAACAAAAGGTCGAACTAGAAAAGCATTAGAAGAATTAACTAAAGTCAATATCATGATTCTTGGTTCAACCGTTTCATTAATTGGAACATATGAAAATATTACAACGTCTAAAAGTTCTCTCATGGAAATAATAAAAGGTGCAAAAATAGAATCTGTTATTGGCAAATTAGAAGACTCAAAAAATAAAAATAAAAAATCCGAAAATATCTTGTGGAAGAATGAAGATGAGGCAACAGAAAATACAGAAGATGAAGTAATTGATCCTTTTCAAGATTATAAAGAAGAATAATCAAATCAAATATAAATCAAATATAATCAATTCTAACTTGAATATTAATAAACATCAAAAGTAGAGATAAACTATGAAAATTCTCTTAGCTTTAGGAGGNAATATGATAAGTGACTCTACAAATTCCTCTGAAATTTTTTCAGATCAGTTAAATCGTATAAATCAATCTGCTAAATTAATTGTAGATATTTTTGAAATGGGACATGAAATAATCATTTCACATGGAAATGGTCCTCAAGTAGGATCTCTTTTATTACAACAAAATACTGAAATTAATGGCACTGTTAAACTCCCATTATCCATTTTAGGTGCTTTGACTCAAGGACAAATAGGCGTAGCACTTCAACACTCTCTACTTAATGAATTTTCACTCCGCCAAATTAAACAAGATGTCATCGTAATCCCAACTTCAATAATTGTGAACTCAAATGATGAAAAATTTAGTAATCCTACAAANCCAATCGGTCCATACTTAGATCAATCGCAATANAATAAACAAATACAAAAAAATAAATCATGGTCATATGTAGAAACACCTAATGGTTTTAGAAGAGTTGTTGCATCTCCCAAACCTTTACAAATATTAGAAATCAATACCATAAAATCACTTCTATCAAATAAAGCATTAGTTATTTGTAGTGGAGGGGGCGGCACTCCAATTTCAATAGACAATGATACCATATCAAGAAAAGATGCTGTAATCGATAAAGACCTAGCATCCTCACTTTTAGCCAATGAAATTAATGCAGATGTTTTAATCATTCTTACAAATGTTGATGGTATATATCAAAATTTTAATGGCGACCATCCATCTATAATTTCTCATATGACCTCAAATGAGGCTTCAAAATTTCTCTCTACAAATTCTGGTGGCATTGGNACAATGAACCCAAAAATAAATGCAGCAATTAATTTTAATGGCCAATNTACCTTAATTACATCTCCNCAAAATGTCNTGAAAGCACTAAATAATGAATCGGGTACTAAAATATCTAATTAAATACTTTCACTCAAGACTACATTATTTTTATTTAAATCAATNAATATTTTTTTTTAATGACTCCAATTNAATACCTTGAAAATCTATTAAAAGAACAATTTGGTCCTTTTATTCGTAATGCAGATTACAAAAAAGCATTTGATCAAGCAATGTTGAGTATTANAGGGTTTGAGCCAAAAAATCAAAATATAGATATTTTTTANTTATTTCTNCATCATCTGATAATAGAATTATTTGATGAAATTGAAAAATTAAATCAAAAGTTAAACAAATATATCTAATAGTGATATTNTGCGTTATGAATATGGACAATCTATGGTTGTTATTAAGCTTGTTTTTCACTTTGATTTTTCAAGTATTCATACCTGGATTTCCAAAAGAAACTATTTTGTTACTCAATGGTGCAAATTTTGGTTTTTTTTANGGCTCTATTCTCAATTGGATTGGTATGATATTGGCTGCACAAGTTGGTTATGAAACTTTGAATGGATCTGTAAGATTTACAAAAAAATATTTCGAATTGATTTCTAAATATCATAATCACCAAATATTTGTTAAATTAAAAAATAGTGGCAATAAAGGTTTATTCATTCTAAGATTAATTCCTTCTTCTCCAAATGATATACTTTCCTTAATTTCAGGAACCATCCCATTACCAAGAAAAGGATATATAATTACATCATTAATTACATCTATGCCATATGCGGTTCTTTTCGCATATTTAGGATATTATGGATCAAATTTATTCACTCAAAATCAATTATGGACCTTTAACTTATTTTTAATCACAATGACTATTGTTTATTTTATAATCATTAATTACTCAAANAAGCAAAATAATTAACTAAATCTTTGATTAAATTATTACTTTATCAATGTTATCCTGAAGAAACTAATTTAAATCTGCTGTTCCNAAGTAGAATATAGATCAGATGAATGAGTGGCCACCATCAGACAAAATTGGGAATTTACCAAGTGAAAAAATTTCATCAAACGTATCTTTCTCAAATTTAAATGATCATTTAACAAGTTTGATCACATTTGAATTTGATGAAAATTATATTCAAGATGCTGGTGTCGCTCTCATNAATCTATTAAAATATCCATTTAGTTCNAANGAGTATAATGGNAAAAAAGANTCTCGTTTTAATGANGTAGAAAGAGTTGATATTTTTAGAGATGAGACTCTAAGAACAGTTAGATGTCCAGTTAGATTTCATAATGTCTTGAAATATATNGAAACTATGAAAGGCAGAAAACCAGGTATNGGATTAAAATACAAAAAAGGTACCCATCATAATCATATTCATTTCATTTTTGAAGATCTTGAAGAAGGGTGGTTATATTCAGATACAAAACGTAATTTAAATGTAAAAGATATTCATAAAATTGAAAAAATAATTGACCATACGGGACTAAAAAAAATCATAATAATTGCGAATAAAATTGGTTTGCCCGCAAAATATGAAGTTTCAAGAATTAATTCTCAGCGAGGTAAAATTATTGAGTATTTANACTACCATACCATATTTAACCATGATCTTGACGATTTTCTATAAATTACTTTCAGTTAACTCTAACTCTCTTATTTTTGTTTATTTAATTTTAATTTAAATTAATTGTATTGCTTCATATTTCATCCTTTAATGAACACTGCCCAAACTGTCAATATATCTTTGATATACATTTTGATCATCATATAACACATGTTTGGACAAAAAATATACTTGGAGAAACATTTCATTATCCTCTTTTGTATCATCCTTTAATTTACATAAGTGGGAAAGATGTGCCTAACTCAAATATTGATATCTCTGTTTCTTTATCCTTTCTTGCAGAGGAAATTTTATCTCATGAGGCTGTTGTAGGAGTAAAAATTGTTCAAAAATATTTGTCTAGTAGTGAAGATTTTCCCACTGATGTGATTGAAGTATCGATTTATTCGCCTCTCAAACTCTCTAAAGTTATAGATGATTTTAAATCACAAAATTATATTATGTACAATACTGATTTGAACATTCGTCAACAATTTTTCCTTGATACAAATAGTTCACCTTTAGTTGCATGTCACTTAAAATTTACCAAAATCAAACCATCTAGAAATAATTATACATTCCAGGTCTATAAACTTAAAAAAATAATCAATTACTCTGATCCAATTTCACTTGATTATTCTATACCTAAACTATCAATTGTTAAAATCTCAGTGGATATCAATAAACAAAAAATTTTTCCTTCTTTTGATGATCCTATTGCATCCATTACTTTGATTTACAATTTGATCAACGAACCACCTTCTTTCGAAAAAATTTATTCTTTTAATGGTGTAGAAAAAGAAATTTTACTAAATTTAGTATCTTGGATACGTCAATTTGATCCTGATTTTCTTGATATTAGAAATGGTGATAAATTTGTGCTTAATTATTTAGCATATCGTGCAGCCAAACACAATATTTCAAATCAATTTTGTCTTGATCGATTGAATCAGCCTATTTTACCAAGGAAAAATTTAGAGGGTAAAACATATATGAGTTATGGTCAAGTAATTAGNCGAAATCCTATTTGGTATATTGCAGGAAGAATTCATATTGATCATGAAAATTCGTTTTTTATCAAAGAATCAGGAATTTTAGGTTTAATTGATTTATCTCGTTTGAGTGGGATTCCTTTAGAAAGAACTGCAAGATCTACAATAGGTACTGCACTTACTGGCATTGAATTAAAAGTGAATGCCTCGTCTTACCCTTCTTGNTTAGTTCCTTCACAAAAAGCAAAACCAGAATTNTTCAAATCTGCAAATCATTTGCTTATAAGTGATAATGGAGGTNTAATCTATCCTGCAAAACCAGGAGTCTATGATCAGGTTTGGGCAATTGATTTCACTTCACTTTATCCTATGATAATGGCAATTCATAATATTGGTAATGAAACAATACATTGTAACCATGNTTTTTGTTCAACAAATTTGGAATTAATTCCNGAAGTCAATTATCATGTTTGTCAAAAAAAAATAGGTATTGTTCCGTCTTCAATGTATTTAGTACTTCAAAGACGCTTAAATCTTAAAATGCAAAAAAAAGTTTTAAAAAATGATGANAGTCGTAATTTNCTTTCTTCNATTGACTCTGTAATGAAATGGATATTAGTTAGCTGTTTTGGGTATTTAGGATTTAAAAATGCACGATGGGGTAGTTTAGAATCACATCAAAGTGTTACAGCATTAGCTCGCCGTTATTTAATGATTGCTAAAGAAATATGTGAGCACGAAGGTTTTTCAGTTATTGCAGGTATCACTGATTCTTTATTTATTCGTTCAAATAATAATATTAATGATAATCTTTCTTCAGTAAATTCATTGATGTATAAAATAACTATGAGAATTGGCATCCCNGTTGATTTAGAGGGAAAATTTAACTGGCTAGTTTTTGGGTCTATTAGAAATAATTCACAAATTTCCGCATTAAATCGATATTTTGGTTTATTTTCACATGATGAATTTAAATTACGTGGGATTAGAATGCGACAACGTAGAGCTACAAATCTTGAAATTGAATTTCAAGATAGAGTTCTTAATCATTTCAAGAATGCAATCACAAAAATAGATTTTTTAGAAAAAATACCTTCTTCGTATTTTATTTTACAAAATTATATCGAAAAATTATATCGCAAAGATATTATCGCAACTGATTTGATAATTAAATTGAAATCAGGAAGAGGTTCCTCCGGTTATATTTCGAATAACACTATTCAATCCTTGACAGTTCAAAGATATAGTAATTTGGGTTATGANATTTATCCAGGCATGTCATTTCATTTTNTTGTTGTAGACAATACTTTGAAAAATACTGAGAAAATAAGAATTGGTCCTGAAATATCAGACAATACAAAATATGACTCTAATTATTATATCGAACTTTTGAATAAATGTTATTTAGAGATCACCGAAGATTCACAATTATTACTTTTTGGCCGAATCAAATATTCATCAGATGGTATCATCAATTCATTAGATGATTATGTAACAAACCTATAATATGATTAAACATAATGGTTACAATTAAAAAACTACATAAAACANAATTATTTCTATACATTGAGATTAAACAAATAAACACTTGCGAGTGTTGGTGAGCAACACACTTGGTCGGTTAGGGCCCGGCTTGCAACCGCGCTATGCTCTATAGCGGAAGTTGAGATGTATTGCGGAAGACACCTGATTTAATCTTGAAATTATGCAAGACATTGAAGTTTGGCCTTATCAAAGTGGTTTGGTAGGAAAAATTCTATCGTAGGATAGTCTATGAACTTTAGTCAACCAATACCCCAGGTACGGAAGTGAGCAAGGAAGTTGGACTAACTGCTGCTGATAATCCGCTGGATGGAGTCGAACATAATCTAAAGATTGATGACGGACTTTCAATTGCGTCCGTGCTTAGAACTAATATTTATTATTTGTTTCATCTTACATTTCATCAATAAGCACTTTTGTAATACACATAATAAAATAAAATATAATAAAAAATGGTCCNATTACACTNGCAATCGNAAATATTAGACTCTCAACAGAAAAAATACTAGCAATACCATAAAGTACATAGTAAATTAATAATGATANAATNAGTCCTGCTGAAAAATAACCAATTATGCGAATTGATGGTCCAATTGAATTTTCCCAACTTTTTCTATCAAAAAACTTCTCTGACATTTAAAAATCATCTCCCATCTCAAATAATTGTAATACAGGGCCTATAACATTTCCTTCAGAGTCAAATTTTTCAATACTAATGTAAATTGATTTTGTATTTATATTGTTTTGAATTAATAAATTTACTACAGTTTTTTCCATCAATCTTGGTCCACACACAAAAAATAAATCATCATTATTAAATTCATTATTTTCAATCAAATCAGTTACAACACCATATCTCCCTTTCCAATTTGAATCCCTTTCTTGTATTATGGTATTTATTTGCACTCCCCATCTATCAAATTCGTTATTATATAATAACTCTGATTGATTTTTTGCTCCATAATATAAATTACATTGATTTTTGTTAACTGAGTATATTAAACTTCTAATTGGAGTTATACCTGTACCTCCAGCAATCAAATGTAATTTTGTGTTATCTTTTATCGAAGATAAAGGAAAATGACTTCCTTTAGGCTCACTCACAACTATTTTTTCACCTACTTTCAATTTAAACAAAGCTTCAGTGGTTTCCCCCCATAATCGTATTGTAAATTTTAAAAAATCTTCCTCTAAACCTGAGGCAATTGCCATCGGGGCTGGATTTGTGATTTTTGAAGGTACTGAAATCCAACAATATTGTCCAGGAGAAAAGTTAAAATCTNGAGGTTTATCAAAAAAATATGATTTAATATTAACACTCTCATCAATAATTTTTATTATTTCTAATTCATATTTTAACATATTTTCAATNAAATTCAATCATTAGAAAAAATTATGTTTATCTAACCATTGAAAATACAATAATATGATCACACTAAACATAAATTTATTTTGCAAACGTAATTAAATTGTCATATTCTTCTTTAGGGATTTCTACTCCTTTTGTTCCAGTACCTCTGTGTGCAATTATTGGACCATCCCCCTCTTTCGCATTTCTTGGATAATCAGATAATATATCACTAAATCTATAAAATTTAGAAAAACTTTCTTCTAATTGAGGAGTTCCTAAATTAGTCCCCAAATCAATTTCAAATTCTTTCCCCAAATTTACCATTTTTTCATATGATGGGTGCCTATATTTGGACCAACCCATAACATATTGTCTTGCAAACATAATTCCAGCATATCCTATTTTTTTACCATTAACTATCTCATTTTTTATAGACTTCCCTAAAAATTGAGGTACTGCTTTTAAAGTCACAAAACTGNTATNACATTCATTGACGTCNGGTAATATCGGGTAACATTTATACTCNTCCATAAATGGNNTCAGCATTTGCTTTGAGAAACTTAAAATTTTAATATTATTTTTACTTATATTACTTTCAAGAATTATCTGATTNACTNTCTCATAGAACTTTTCNGATATCTCTNTAGTTATNCTTTTTTTNCCCCTACAATTAGGTTTTAACTCTAAAAACATAATTTTATCTTTTGATAATTTTACTACTTCTTCTAAATNTAAAAATTTNCNAAGAGTGGGAATTCCTTTATCTNNTAATTCCNTCTCCGTTAATTCTTCTATTTTTTCACCTGTTTGTAAATAGCAGTCGTGAAATATAACTATACCATCATCCAAAGTTAATCTAAGGTCAGTTTCAATCCCATCAAAATTTTTCATCCCCCATATCAACCCTTCATAGGTATTGGGTAATATCTTCATCATATCATTCTCCCTTATCTAATTAATTCTCAATCTAAATCTTCTAAAAACACTATTCAGTAAAAATAATGAGAAAATTATTGGTAAGAGATAATTACTCGTTTCAGTCGTAATTGTTGAGCTAGTCACTAAAGTTGTAATTTGTGGTCTTTCTGGTTCTTCACCAACAAATATCACAAATGAGATTTCAGATAAATTTTCTTGTTTATCAGAAGCCATAATTTTCAAAATATAGGGTTCTTCTCTTTCCTCTAATAATTGAGAATTGATTATATATGTCAATGTTTTACTTTCATCTTTATAACTAAATTTTTTGACATCAACCTGTTCACCATCAAAATTTAAAATTATATTAGCCTTAGAAATTATACTTAATTTATCTTCAACCATAAATTGTAATATTAAGTTAGACTCCCCACTTATATAACTTCCATTTTCTATTTCTAATGGAGTAATCTCAGGACCAGTTATATCTTTAAGATAAACCCATTTTATATATTCGTCACCATAACTCGCAACGAATTCATACAATCCATCTCCAGACAATTCAGCTTCAAATGAAAATATACCATTCCCTTTATCTAAAATTTCTATACTTTTCCCCTCAACTAAATTAGTTTCTAATCTCTCTACCAATGCTCCTGATCCAGCATCTCCACCATCTAATAGTTGAAATGTACCTATCAGTTTATCATTTTCAATTATTGTATCAATTTTGTTTATTCTTTTCTCTTCAGTCACCCAATTTAATACATTTTTCATAAATTGATTATTTTGTTGATTTTCTATATCATCACCATAGAAACCATTAGAATAAAACGTAGTCGAAGATGAAATAAATGCTCTTCCTCCATTTTCAGAAATATAATTTACCATTGTGATTTTTTCGTTATCCATTCGATCATGTCCCATAATTTCAACTTTATCTTGATCAATAATTTCAAAATAATTTCCACCATGTTCAATGGCAAATATATCTTCCGTCATTGTATTTACATCCAAGACAACCGAAGTACTGGATATACTTGATACTAATCCCGGTGTATAATCAATATTAATCGGAACTTCACTACACTTTACACCAAAATGTTCTAAAAATGGATTAAAAACCTCTAAATTAGTTCCAGACTCCCAAACATCTGATATCGCAGTTACTTTGAATTTACCATCCATATTAAGAATTATATTTCCACCATTTTCTACATAGCTTATTATTGAATTTAGCTCGTCCACAGAAGGCACTGCCCCAGTAGACACTTCTAATGGTTCATCTGAAGGAAAACCTGATATTTCGGCCATCCAAAAGAAATCATATTCATCTAAAATTTCCTCGGTAATTGGTTCATGTAATTCCTCAATCCATATTCCATTCATCCATGCATCTTTAATCACTAATCCAGTTGTATCACTACCTACCCCAACCCTATTAATTGAGTCACCACTATGGTGATATACATCGATTAATCCTTTATAATTTGGTTCTTCTATCACTTTAATTGTCCATTGACTTGTAATAATATCATTTCCTACAGATGCCGTTATGTTACCACGATATACTCCTTCATTTATATTTTTAGTATCAATATTCAACGTAATTATTTGTGATTGCTTATCTTTATCGACGTCACTCAAATATCCAAATTCCGCTAAATCACCTTCCAAATTTAATTCTACATTACCTGGGTCTGATGAAATAAGAGTAATTGAATAATTAAATTCAACTTCTTTAGGTAAGTTAAAGATATAATCTGCAGGTCCATTCTTTGGAGTGATTTCAACAGAAAGAGGTAAATTTTCTGAATTTTTTTGTAAACTCTGAATATAATTCCATGACTCTAATAGATTTATCATTCCTTGCCCTTCATTTCTTTCACCATAGCCTAAATCAGTTGCTCCTCTCATTAGTGCAGCTTTAATCAAACCAGGATTATGTGACATATTATTTGCATTCATTGCTGAAATTAAAGTTGCAGCAGCTCCTGCTACTGCAGGTGATGAATATGACGTCCCCGAACCACTAACATATTGTCCACCTGGATGTATGGAGTTGACATCCTCACCAGGCGCAATTACATCGGGTTTGAAGGTTAAATCATATCCATATCCTCTTGAAGAATATGATGATAATTTTAATTCTTGATTAGTTGATCCAACAGACAATGATCCTATTGCATTTCCCGGTCCCCCAGTAGTATCTAAGTCAGGGCCAGAATTACCAGCAGATCCCACAAGTAAAATATTAGCTTTTTCCAATCTTTCAACAATTCTATTAAAATATGTCCAACTACCTCCCCAAGATGTGTTAATAACTCTTAAAGTATCATTATTTTGAATTGCAGCTTCAAAACCTCCTAATACATCTCCAACTAAATACCCTGCAGGATGAGTTCCCCAATTAATAGCTCCTATTTTAGCACCTGGAGCAGTACCCATAATTTCTGGACGATCATCATTAGTCCCATTGGCTGCAGCCATTCCTGATACAAATGTTCCATGTGATCTAGTAATACTATATTCTATACCATCTTGTACATTATTATCATAATCAAATGCTTTTTTTCCAGCTAATGCTGGGTGATCAAAATCAACTCCCGAATCATAAACACCTATAGTTACTCCTTCACCAGTGTAACCCATATCCCATAATTTATCGACTTTCATTAATTGAACATCAATATAGTCATCAAGATCAACTGAGCTGATTGATTTTTGTATTTCAGGTAGTCTAAAGGCTTGATTATATGAGAACGCATGATCAATATCAATATTATAATTTTCTTTCAAAACTAAAATATCAGTTATTGACGACTTAACTCTCAATGCTAAAAGCCCATCATAGCTTCTCAAAACATAATTTTCTTCTTTAATTGTTTCATAAGTCTCTTCATCATCTGCAAAAATTACATATTCTCTTTCTATTTGATCAACATTATCATATATTTTATCATACTCCATATAGTCAATTATAATTTCTTCATTTGGGTTTATACTCTCAATACTGCTTGTATGTAATGGGAGTAACAATAAAAGTAAAAATATTAAGTTTTTTATATCCACCTTTTTCAATATTATTCTTAATTTATCAAATTTATCTAAACGGTTTGAAATAGATCATTTTAATTTTTAAAAATTGTATATGGTGCCCCGATCGCGAATCGAACGCGAAGCTAGGGAATTATGCCTTTTTATGTCCACAATCCCCAATGTTAGCCATTACACCACCGGGGCTTCTTAAGTTTAGATGATTAATATAAAATTAATTATCTTCTAAAATTAATTCACATTTTTCATATATATGCTTTTATTTATGTTGATTTAAACTAACTTCATTAATTTTCAATTTTCGAGATAAGCTTCTTTTCAAAATCTTTAATTTCGGTTAATTTTATATTTTTGAATTTTCTTAAATCCACATCATTTAAATTTTCATAAAATAAAATATACTCATTTTCTATATTTTCAAACTCTTTAATCCACATCATTATTTTATCCTCACATTTTATATCATGTACAAAAAATATTATGTTCACAGTTCTAAGCAACTTTTTCAAAATTAACTTATTACCATAATTTATTGAAATCGCCCAATATTCTATCAATTGATCACCATATATAATCTCTCTTTTGACTCCCTCATCTGTTATTTTCGGTGTTAAAAATTTTAAATTCAATTTATTCAGTGTATTTAATTCAGGAGACACAATCAACACATGCTTATAATTTTCATTTGAATGATGCTGAGCATGACAAATTGAAATCATTATTGGCTATCCCTCAATATTATATGACTCTCTTTAACCACTTTTTGAATTTTTTTTCGTCGGTTAATTATTTTATTCATCCAAGGATCTCCTTCAATTAGATGAAATTCTTTTGAGACTATTTTTTTATCACATAGTGATTTATTATACAACAAATCTTTCAAATAATTATATGCCTCTTCATTTGATTTTGGATTTTTCAAGTTTAAATCCTCTAATACCCATCCAACTATTTTACCATTTAATCCTAAATTATTTAACTCATTCCCATCAAAAATATTATTGGTAATTTTATAAGTCTCTATCAAATCTTCAATATTATCACTCAAATGACTCATTTCAAAATTAGTTGATTTCATCTCATTTTCCGCATCATTTTTCCTTTTATTTTTAAATCCAAAATTAATTGATCTTTGAAATTGTAAATAATTTTGAAATATATTCTTTTTTAATTCATCAGAATTATTATACACAAATTTTTTCTCATAATCTCTCATCCATTTTAATAATAATTTTTCATTCGGATTTTCTATCATAATTGAGGGTGGTATTTCGTGATACTCTAATAAATTTAATATATATTCCCTTTCAATTTTAGGAAAAGAAAGATCAATTAAATATTTTGTAAATAATATCTTTCCCTCTTTTCTCCCGAATACATTTTCCATTCCATAACCTATTA